>CAMLEQ010000235.1 GCA_946479015.1 uncultured Gemmatimonadota bacterium
CCCGCGTCCCGCGTCCCCCGCCCCCGCTTCCCGCTTCCCGCTTCCCGCTTCCCGCGTAACTTCAAGACATGGCTACCTACGGAACCAACGGCCGCCGCGTCGCCATCGTGGCGGGGCTCAGGACCCCCTTCGCGAAGGCCGGCACCGATCTCAAGACCCAGAGCGCGCAGGATCTCGGCCGCGCCGTGGTGGCCGAGCTGCTCGAGCGCTCCAATCTCGACGGGAAGCTCGTGGACACGCTGGTGTTCGGCACCGTCATCCCGTCGGTGCTCGCGCCGAACATCGCGCGCGAGGTGGCGCTCCTCCCCATGCTCCCCAAGGGGATCCCGGCGTTCACCGTGAGCCGCGCGTGCGCATCCGCGAACCAGGCGATCACCGACGCCGCCGACCAGATCGTGCTCGGCAACGCCGACGTCGCGATCGCCGGCGGCGCGGAGTCGCTCTCCAACGTGCCCATCCTCCACTCGCGCGCCTTCTCCGACATCCTCGTCTCCGCCTCCAAGGCGAAGTCGGCGGGGAAGCGGGTCGGCGCGTTCACGCGCGTGCGGCCGCGCGACCTGATCCCCATCACCCCGGCGATCGCCGAGCCGTCCACGGGGGAGACGATGGGACAGTCGGCGGAGAAGATGGCGAAGCTGAACCACATCCCGCGCGAGGAGCAGGATCAGTTCGCGCTCCGCTCCCACCGCCTCGCCGCGGCCGGGACGTCGGACGGCCGGCTCACGGCGGAGATCATGCCGTACTACGTGCCTCCGCGGTACGATTCCGTACCCACGTCGGACAACGGCGTCCGCACGGACACGAGCTTCGAGCAGCTCTCCGCGCTCAAGCCGGTGTTCGACCGGCGCTACGGCACGGTCACCGCGGGGAACTCCTCCCCGCTCACCGACGGCGCCGCCGCGGTGATCCTCATGAGCGAGGAGAAGGCGCGCGCGCTCGGCTACCAGCCACTCGCCTTCATCCGCGCGTACGCGTACGCGGCGCTCGATCCGGGGGAGCAGCTGTTGCAGGCGCCCGTGCTCGCCGCGCCGGTGGCGCTCCGGCGCGCCGGGCTCTCACTCAAGGACATCGACCTCGTGGAGATGCACGAGGCGTTCGCCGCGCAGGTGCTCTCGAACCTGCAGGGGTTCGAGAGCAAGGCGTGGGCGGAGCGCGCCGGCTTCTCCGAGCCGGTGGGGGAGGTGGACCGCTCCCGCCTCAACGTGATGGGCGGATCGATCGCCATCGGCCACCCGTTCGGCGCCACCGGGGCGCGCATCACCACCACGCTCGCCCACGAGCTCCGGCGCCGCGGCGGTCAGTTCGGGATGATGACCGTCTGCGCCGCCGGGGGGATGGGCTTCGCGATGATCCTGGAGGCCGCGGCATGACCGCCGTGAACGAGGTCGCCGCCGGCGCGCGCGCGCTGACGGTGGAGATGGTGGACGGCATCGCCGTCGTCACCTTCGATCTGCCCGGCGAGCCGGTGAACAAGTTCACCCCCGGCGTGCTGGAGGAGTTCGGGACGCTGCTGGACCGCGCCGACCGCGACACGAGCATCCGCGCCATGGTGCTCGTGTCGGGGAAGCCGGACATCTTCATCGCCGGCGCGGACATCGACCAGTTCCTCACCATCCACACCGCGCGCGACGCGGAGGCGATGAGCCGCGATGGGCAGCAGCGCATGGACCGGCTGGAGAAGTGCCGCGTGCCGGTGCTCGCCGCGATCCACGGCGCCTGCCTCGGCGGCGGGCTCGAGGCGGTGCTCGCCTGCGCGTATCGCATCGCCACCGATCATCCGAAGACCGTGCTCGGCGCCCCGGAGGTGATGCTGGGGCTCATCCCCGGCGCGGGGGGGACGCAGCGTCTGCCGCGCACGGTGGGGCTGCGCGGCGCGCTCGACATGATGCTCACGGGGCGCAACATCCGCGCGAAGAAGGCGCTCCAGATGGGGCTCATCGACGAGCTGGTGCACCCGTCGATCCTGCGCGAGGTGGCGCTCGACCGCGCGCGACAGCTCGCGGAGGGGAAGATCAAGCGCACGCGCGCGAGAAAGTCGCGCGGCGCCGCCGCGCTCGTGCTCGAGGACACCCCGCTCGGGCGGAAGGTCGTGTTCCGGCAGGCGCGCGAGCAGACCCTGAAGAAGACGCACGGCCACTACCCCGCGCCGCTCGCGGTCATCGACGCGGTGCGCGCCGGCTACGAGTCGCGCGAGCGCGGCTTCGCCGAGGAGGCGCGGCTGTTCGGGGAGATGGCGGTCACCGACCAGGCGCGGCAGCTCATCTTCCTGTTCTTCGCCACCACCGCGCTCAAGAAGGATCGCGGCGTGGATGTCCCCGTGGAGCCGCTCCCCGTGGACAAGCTCGGGGTGCTCGGCGCGGGGTTCATGGGCTCGGGGATCGCGAGCGTGGCGGCGATGCAGGGAACCGTGGTCCGGCTCAAGGACGCGGAGTATTCGCGCGTGGCGAAGGGGCTCAAGGCGGTGCACGACGTGCTGCGCGAGCGGCTGGCGAAGAAGCAGATCAGCCGCCGCCAGTTCGAGGACCAGCTCTCGCTCGTGGGCGGCACGATCGACTACTCCGGCTTCCAGAGCGTGGACCTGGTGGTGGAGGCGGTGTTCGAGGACCTCGCGCTCAAGCACCGCGTGCTCGAGGAGGCGGAGGCGGTGATCCCCGGCGACGCGATCTACGCGTCCAACACGAGCACGATCCCGATCGCGCGCATCGCCGAGCCGTCGCGGCGTCCGGAGCAGGTGCTGGGGATGCACTTCTTCTCCCCGGTGCACAAGATGCCGTTGCTCGAGGTGATCGTGACGCCGCGCACCGCCCCCGTGGCCACGGCCACCGCGGTGGCGTACGGGAAGAAGCTGGGGAAGCACGTGATCGTGGTGAACGACGGGCCGGGCTTCTACACCACGCGCACGCTCGCGGCGTACATGAACGAGGCGGGCTACCTGCTCGACGAGGGGGTGCCCATCGATGCGCTCGACCGCGCGATGGTGGAGTTCGGGTTCCCCGTGGGCCCGATCACGCTCATGGACGAGGTGGGGCTGGACGTGGGCGGCAAGGTGGGGCTCGTGATCCACGAGGCGTTCGGTGAGCGGCTGGCGCCATCGGAGTCGCTGGCGCGCGTGCTCGCCGACGGGCGCACGGGGCGGAAGGGAGGGAAGGGGTTCTACCGCTACGATGCGTCGGGGAAGAAGGCGGGGGTGGACCAGAGCGTCTACCAGCTCCTCCCCACGGGGACGAACCGCGTGGAGGTGCCGGTGGTGGAGATGCAGCAGCGGTGCACGCTCGCGATGGTGAACGAGGCGGTGCGCTGTCTGGAGGAAGGGATCCTCCGCTCGCCGCGCGACGGAGACATCGGCGCCGTGTTCGGGATCGGCTTCCCCCCCTTCCGCGGCGGCCCGTTCCGCTACACCGATGCCGTGGGGGCGGCGAACGTCGTCCGACAGCTCGAGGTGTACCACGGCCGCTTCGCCCCGCGCTTCGCGCCGGCGCCGATGCTGGTGGAGATGGCGCGATCGGGGAAGCGGTTCTACCCGGAGGGGTGAGCGGAGCGCCGCGCGCTCACGGCTTCTCCGGAAGCATCGCCGAGCGCGCGCGCATCCCTTGCTTGGTCCAGATCACCACGGCGCCACACGCGCTGGCGGGGGAGCTGAACTGCGGCGGCACCTGCGCGCCGGTCGTGTACACCTCGATCGCCGCCACGTCCTTCGGGCTCACGTAGGCGTCGATGTCGCCGTCCGGCGGATCGTCGCGGTGCCCGTCGATGAAGTACGCGGGCGTGCACTGCCGGAGCGGCACGCCGCTGGAGTCCTCCACCGCGCCGCGGTCGAGACTCGGCACCCCCTGGTCGGGCGGGGGGCGGCGCCCTCCCGTTCTGGGACGGGCGGACGGCCGGACGCTGACTCCCGCGCGCGACATCCGGATCCCGGGGCGGTCGACGAACGGTCCGGTCACGGACATCACCACCACCCCCGGCACGCCGCGCAGCACATCCGTGAGCGTGAGCCCGCCGCGCCGCTCGATCTCGTCGGCCGTGAGATAGCTGCCCACCCCCAGCCGCCGCCGCCGGTCGAAGCCGGAGGCGCCGAGCCCGCGGGCCACCACGTCCACCGGCGCGAGCACCTGCACACGGTCGCCGAGCACGATGTCCGCGTGTGCCCGCGCGCCGCTCCGCAGATCCACCGCCCGGCGCACGGGAGCGTATCCCACCTGCCGCACGTCGAGCATCTGCGTTCCCGAGGGGAGCGCGCCCAGGTGCACCGTGCCGCTGTCATCGGTGAAGATGTCCTCCGACACGTTCACCAGCCGCACCGCGGCGTGCACCGCCGGGCGGCCATCGGCGGTGCGGACCGTCACGCGCAGCGAGGCGCTGGCCGCCGCACCCTCCGGTGGCACCGCGATGTCGCGCACGAGCACCCCGGCGGAGTCGAGGCTCACCTCCAGCGACGCCGAACGGTGTCCCGGCGCCGCCGCGCGCGCGAGCACGGCGGTGCGCGTGGGCACGCCGCACGCGCGGTACGCGCCGGTGCTGTCGGCCACCAGGTCGAACTCCTGCCGCTCGCGCGCCACGCTCCGCTCCCCGACGCTCCACGCGCTCCACGACAGCAGCACCCGCGCGCCGCCGATGGGCGCGCCGCTGTCGGCGTCGCGCACGATCCCCGCGAGTAGCCCGTCGCCCACCATGCCGGCGGTGTCCGCGCAGAACGCCGAGCGGATGGTGGCCACCGAGGGGATCGCGAGCGCGAGGGTGGTGGTGCTGTCGCGGCGGAGCGCGGCCGCCGCGCGGGGCGCCGGGATCCCGAGCGCGGTGATGCGCGGGGCGCGGAGCATCACCGTGTAGCTCCCCTCGGGGAGCCCCGGGAGGGAGAAGTGCCCCGTGGAGTCCACGTCCACCGAGTAACGCGTCCCCGCGAGCTCCACCGTCCCGTCGGTGAGCGGGACGCCGGCCACGCTGTCGAACGCGGTCCCCTCCACCGTGGCCATGTGCGCGCGCGAGAGGCGCTTGCCGCCGAGCGTGAACGTCTCCTCGACCTCTCCGCCGTCCTCGCGCAGACCGACGAGGGCGATGTCGCGCCGCGCGCCCGCGATCTCCCCCACCTCCTTCGCGCGGTTGGGACCGAGCAGCGGCATGCGGATCGTCCACCGCTCCACGATCCAGGCGTTCGTGGGGAGGCGCTCGAACTCCACGAGCCCCCCGGCCTCGCCGCTGGAGACAGTGACGGGGAGCGGTGTGTACGCGAACTCCAGCGTGCGAAGCTCGGCGGTGGCGGAGTCGAGCCAGAGCACGCCCTTCACGTCGGTGTGGTCGTGGCCGCGCCGCGGCTCGAAGGCGAGCCCCACCTGCCCCGCATGGTTCACGTCGGGGCGCTGCACGCGCAGGCAGTGCGAGTCCGCGAAGGCATCGGAGAGGAGCACCGCCGCATCGGGAGCGTAGTAGAACGTGCTGTCGGCGGTGCGATGCGCGTAGCCGTACGCGGCGATGGTGTCGGCAGGCGCGCTCACGAACGGATTCTCGCTCACCCCGGACACGCGGTCGCTGCGCTCGTCCACGATCCGGTCGCCCGCTGGCGTGAGCGTGCGCTCGTAGCGGGTGACGGTGAGGCGGAAGAGGCGCTGGTCCTGCGCCACGCGCGTGGCCTCGAGCGCCTTGCGCGCCTCGCTCCAGAGGAGCGCGGCCCCCTCTCCCTCCTCCGGGCGCACCTTGCAGCTGGAGTGCGCGGCCAGCACCGTCACCGCCGGGAGCGCGACGGCCACGCTCGGCGCTGAAAGGCGGCGCTCCACCGTCTGGCCGGCGCCGACGTCGAACGGCTCGCTGCTCACGCTCCGGTAGCCGATGCGCTCCGTGCGGAGCACGTAGCGTCCCACTCCCGGCACACGGAAAGCGAAGCGGCCATCCTCGCCGGTGATCGTCGCGGCGACCTGGCGCCCCCGGGCATCGAGGAGCAGCACCAGCGCGCTGGCGATCGTCTGCCGCGCATCCTCGGTCACCACCGCGCCGCGCACCACCTGCGCCCGGGCCCTCGATGCCGCGCCCATGGACAGCGCAGCGGCGATCGCGCACGCGAAGACGCGCTTGCACGAACACGAGATTCGCATGGAGCGGCTCCCATGGGGGTGGGGGCACGCTGAGGGGCGGCGGGGCTGGTGTCAAGATCGGGAAATGCCGTAGGAGTTGGTGGCTAGAACACCATGAAACGCGTGTGGCGTGTAGACGGCGGTCGTAGGCGAGAGGAGCGAGGTAGAGC
>CAMLEQ010000236.1 GCA_946479015.1 uncultured Gemmatimonadota bacterium
CGTCGCTCTCGATCACCACCGAGAGCCAGAGTCGCAGCTCGCACAGCCACACCGCGGTGGGGTTGATGTCCACGCCGAAGATGGCGCGCGTGAGCAGCTCGCGCCGCACCACGGACACCGGACGCTCGTCCCCGCACCGACCGAGGAGCGCCGCCAGCTCCTCCAGCGCGTGCACGAGGAAGGTGCCGCTGCCGCACGAGGGATCGAGCACGCGCACAGCCGTCGCGCGCTCGCGCAGCAGCCGGGCGGCCGCGGCATCGGGAGCGTCGCCCGCGAGCGCGTCCGCGACCGCATCGGGGGAGAGCGCGCCCCCCGCGAGCGCGCTCGCCAGCGCCGCCCGGGTGACCCGCGCCACGAGCGCCTGCGGCGTGAAGAACGCCCCGCTCGCGCGGCGCGCCCGCGCATCCATGAGCGACTCGAAGGCGCGGCCGAGCATCTCCGGATCGATCGCCGCCTCCGACCAGCGCGCTCCCTCCTCGCGCGCGGTGAAGCGATAGCGCGACAGCAGCTCGGAGAAGAGGAGCCCCAGCGTCTCGTCGGTGAAGCGCACGCCGGCGCGCCGCCGCTCGAGCGCGGTGCGCGCGAACAGGCCGCCGTTCAGGAAGGGGATGCGCCCCATGGCGCGCGCCGCCGCCGCGCGGCGCGAGACCGGTGTATTGAGCGTGCCGAAGAAGAGCGGGAGGAGCACCCGGGCGTGATAGTCGCCCCCCTGTTCCATGCACCGCGCGAAGCCGTTCTCGAGGAAGCGGCGCTCGCCGTCCAACCACCCCTTGGTCTCGAGGAAGGAGAGAAAGAGCAGCCGCGACACGTACAGCAGCGCGAGCTCCGCGCGCTCGGCGTCGCTGGCGCGCCCGCGCGCCTCGGCGGCGAGGCGCCCCACCAGGCGCTCCAGCGCGCGGTAGAAGCGGCGTCCCAGCCCCTCGCGTCCGAGCGCCTCGAGCCAGAGCGCGTGCGTGAGGACGTCCGACTCCCGTGAGGCGCCGGCGAGCGCGGCGATCGTCTCTGCGTCGCTCGGCATCACGCGCGTGCGGTCCACCACCAGCGCGGCCACGCGCGGCCGGCTCCGGTCGCCGACCCAGGCGGCCACCGCCAGCTCCGGCGTGCGGTCGCGGAGCGCGAGCACGAGCCAGAGGATCTGCGGCGCGGTGGCCGAGAGGCGCGCGGCGGTTTGCTCGAGCGCCTCGCGCAGGGGAGCGGCGCGCGGCACGCGCAGCAGGAGCGCGCGGATCGCTCCCGCGCCGGGGACGATGCGCGCCTCGAGCATGCCGGGCGCATCGAGGCCGAGCGCGTGAAGGGCGTCGCGGTCGAGCGGAAGCGGGGACGCGCCGCAGCCGATGGCGGTGGCCAGCGTGGCGAGCGAGGAGAGCGAGTCGCAGCCGGCGAGCAGCGCGGCGTAGGCGGAGAGCGGGCGCACGCCGCGACGATGGCGGCGAGCGATGCGCCGGCCGGCATCGTGCCCTCGCGATCGGGCGCGAAGTCGTGCGGCGCCACCCGGAAAAGGAACGCCTCCGAGCACCCTTCGGCGGGGGTGTCGGAGGCGTCCTTCACTCGAAGGAAGTACGAAGCCTCGCGGCTCCGTCCATTGGACGCTCGGAGACCGGAAAAGGTTTCCAGTCAGGCTCGCTTCGCACGGCCGAGCCTGACAAGTGGAACGAAACGTATCGCTCTCACGTGAGAAGGATCGGCCGGACGAGGTCGTTCAGCAGGTGAGGGCACCGCGAGCCTGCGGCGCCGGTCCGTTCACCTCGATCCTGGAGCTCGCCTCATGCTGTCCCGCACCCTTCTCCTCGCCTCCCTCGTGCTCCTCGCCGCGTGCGGCGGCGATTCCGGTCCCACCAACCCCGGCGGGATCGCCGACAAGTTCTCCGCCTCGGTCACCGGCGACGCGAACCACGACATGTCGGGCCACGCCGTCTACGCCATCAACTCCGGCGTCGGCTTCGGGCTGGAGCTGGTGGACACCACGCAGGGGACGCTGTACTTCGAGCAGCAGCAGGGCGCGCCATCGTCGGGGGACAACGCGCTCGCCGACGCCACCACCGGCGAGGTGGGGCCGGGCTCGCTGTGGGCGGTGGTGCTGCTCACGCCGCCCGCCGGACCGGCCGAGGGGATGCTCTACAGCAAGTCCGGCACGATCACGATCACCAGCCAGAGCGGCGACGAGCTGAAGGGGAACTTCAGCTTCACCGCCACCGGCACGGTGAACGGCGTGGACGGCGAGGCCACGGTGCAGGTGAGGGGCCCATTCCCCGGGACCACCGGCTGGGGGCCCCCGCGGGTGCGGCGCATCGTGCGCACCGACGGACCGGCGGGTGGTGTGATGCCGCCCGGGGCGCGGGCGGCATCACTCGGCGACGTACTCGCGTCCCTTCCACTCCACCCGTCGCCCGCGGCGGACGGCGCGCACCACGATGTACATCACCACGACCGCGCCGATGGGGTAGGCGAGCGCCCAGACGGGGGAGATCCGCTGCGCCGCCGCGTACACCACCGCCCACCAGAGCAGGGTGATCGCCGTGCAGAGGAGCGCCCAGGTCACGAGCGCGCCGCCGGCGAGCCCGAGGATCGCGAGCAGGAGCACGAGCACTGGCGCGAGCGTGGCCACGAGCGGCGCGAGGAGCATGGCGGGGAGGAGCACCCGCCCCGGCGCGCCGAGCGGGGTCGCGTCGAGCGCGCCGGCGTAGATGTTCTTCATCCACCCGCGCACGATCTCCCCGAGCGTCTCGTACATGCGCGTGGAGAGCTGGTGCACGCCGAGCACGATCTCGGTGCGGAGGCCGGCGGCGAAGGCGAGCTGCGCGAGCGCGAGGTCCTCCGCCACCTTCCCGCGCACCGCGGCGTGGCCGCCGATGGCGTCGTATCCCCCACGCTCGAAGATCATGAGCTGGCCGTTGGCGATCTTGTCCACCGGGCGCGGGGAGCGGTTGATGGCGCGCACCCCGCCGTAGCGCAGGGCGATGAGCCCGAACACCTGCGGCTGCACCACGCGCTCCCAGAAGCCCACCAGCTCCTGCCGGCCGGCGACGGTGAGCAGGTGCAGCGACCGCGCGCGCATCGCGTGCACCGCGCGCGGGAGGAGGTCGGGGGCGTGCTCGGTGTCGGCGTCGGTGAAGCAGAGCAGCGCGCCGCGCGCGGCGGCGGCGCCGGTGGCGCACGCCCACTGCTTGCCGAACCATCCCGGCGGGAGCGCGGGCGCGTCGATCACCCGCAGCCGCTCGTCGCGCCGCGCCAGCTCCCGCGCGATGATCCCGGTGCCGTCCTCGGAGCGGTCGTTCACGACGATCACCTCCAGCGCGGGGTGGCGGGAGGCGAGCACGGAGTGGGCGCACCGCGCGATGTTGCGCGCTTCGTCGCGCGCGGGGATGATCACCGAGACCAGCGGCGGGTCGGGCGGTGGATCCGCGGACAGCTGGTCGAGCGATGGGCTCCCCCGCATGCGCCACGCGAGCACGATGGGGACGGCGAGCCAGGGGAGCGCGGCGAGATAGGGGGCGATCGTCACGCCGAATCTTATGCTGCGTGACACGTGGTGGGGGAGCGCGGGAGGCGGGCGCCCCAACGCGAGGCGCCCGCCCGCGCGAAGCGTCAGCGCTCGCGACCGGAGCCGCGGTCGCCCCGCCCCCGCCCGGAGCCACGCCGGGAGCTGGAGCGGCCCGAGGAGCGGGAACCACTCTGCCCGCCGGTGCCTCCCGGCTCGCCGGCCGGAGACGAGCCCGAGCGCGAGTGACCCGCATAGTCCTCGCTCGCCGCGCGCATCTCATCGTCTTGCGTGCGCCCGGCATTCCGCCCCACGTCGGACGTCGTGCTCCGATCCGCGTACGAGTTCCCCGGCGTCTCACGAGAGCCGCGCGCGCGTCCCTCCTCCGCCGGCGCGGACGCGCCCATCGCGCCGGAGGCGTTCGCCTCCCCCAGCGATCCCGTGTCGCTCATCGACTGTCGTCCGCTGCCATCAGCCTGCATCGAGGCGTCGCGCTCGTGGCCGCTCGAGTCCGAGCGCCCCGAGGACGCGCGACGCTCCCGCTCGTCATCGTGCATGGGGTTCCGGTGTTCTCGCTGATCGGTCATGCAGCTACCCTCCGGTGAAGGTCTCCCCTCGCGGCGCGCCGCGAGGGACACCCCTGGGGGGCAGGGCGCATGCCATCCCGGGCGGACGCGGCGGTTGACCATGCGAGAGGCCGCCTCTACGTTGCCCGCATCGCCGTTCGCCCCCTCCCGTCTCGTCGCGCCCGCTTCATGCCCCGCTCTCCAACGCCATCGCTCGCGCCTCCGCGTCTCGCGCCGGGCGCCCGTGTGGCGCTCGTCTGTCCAGCCGGTCCGCTCCACTCCCCGCTCGAGCTCGCCCGCGCCGAGGAGAGCGCACGCTCCTTCGGCTGGGAGCCGGTGCCGGGGGAGCACGTGCTCGCCCGCGACGGCTACCTGGCGGGGAGCGACGCCGAGCGCGCGGCGGATCTGGATCGCGCGCTGCGCGATCCGCGAATCGATGGCGTCTGGTGCGTGCGCGGCGGCTACGGCGCGATGCGCCTGCTCGACGCGCTCGACTGGGACGCGCTCGCGCGCCGGCCGCGCGCGCTGCTCGGCTACTCCGACATCACCGCGCTCCACGCCGCCATCCGGGCGCGGTGCGATCTGATTAGCTTTCACGCCCCCACCGCCCGCTCCACGCTCACGCCGTTCACTCGGCGATCGCTGGAGCGCGCGGTGATCCACGGCGAGGACCCGTGCGGCGCGGCGCCCGATGCGCGCGTGCTCCGCGGCGGGCGCGCCGTGGGGCGGCTGGAGGGAGGGAACCTCGCGCTCATCACCGCGCTCGTGGGGACGCCGTACGCGGCGCGGCTGGACGACGCGATCCTCGTGCTCGAGGACGTGAGCGAGCCGGTGTACCGGATCGATCGGATGCTCCGGCACCTGATGCTCTCGGGCGCGCTCGCCCGCGTGCGCGCGATCGTGTTCGGCGCGTTCACCGAGCGCGGCGAGGAGACGGAGGGGACGCGTCCGCTCGACGACGTGCTGCGCGAGGCGGCGGACGCCGCCGGCGTCCCCTGCATCGCCGGCGCGCCGGTGGGACACATCGACGACCAATGGACGCTCCCGCTCGGCGCGCTCGCCGAGCTGGACGCGGATCGCCGCACGCTCACCGTGCTCGTGGAGCGCGCGGCCCAGCACCCGGAGAGGACATGACGGAGAAGAGTTACGAGGAGCAGGTGGCGGAGGCCAAGTCGCGCGTGGCGGAGGTGACGGCGGCGGAGGCGATGTCGCTGCAGCGCGCCGGGAACGGCGTGGCGTTCCTGGACGTGCGCGAGCCGAACGAGTGGAACCTGTTCCGCATCCCCGGCGCGGTGCACGTGCCGCTCGCCGCGGTGCGCGACAGCGTGCGCGACGCGGTACCCCCCTCGGCGGGGCGCGTCGTGGTGTACTGCGCGCGAGGGAATCGCTCCGCGCTCGCCGCGGACGCGATGCGCGAGCTGGGCTATGCCGACGTCGTGTCGCTCGCCGGCGGGATCATGGGGTGGGTGAGCGCCGGCGGCGAGGTGGAGGAGTAGGCGCGGCGCATGTCGGGGGAGGGAACGTTCGGGCGCGGGATCGCGCGCGTGCTCGCGCTGCCGGCCGTGGAGCGGATCGAGCGCGCGCTCGCGACACGCCCACCCGCCGTGATCGCGCTGGAGGAGGAGGCACGCCGCGCGGCGGTGGCGCTCATCCTCCGCCCGGGGGAGGGGGACGCGCTGGAGCTCCTCATGATCAAGCGCGCGGCGTACGAGGGCGACCCGTGGAGCGGGCACGTCGCGCTCCCCGGCGGGCGGCAGGAGCCTGACGAGTCGGTGGAGGACACCGCCATCCGCGAGACGCGCGAGGAGACGGCGATCGACCTGGCGCGCGAGGCGCGCCTGCTCGGCCGGCTCGACGACCTCGAGCCGCGCTCGGTGCGGCTCCCCCGCCTCGTGATCGCGCCGTTCGTGTTCGCCTACGCCGGCGACCCGATGGTGACGCCGAGCCCCGAGGTGGCGGAAGCGTTCTGGGTCCCCGTCACCGCCCTCCGCGACCCGGCGGCCTCACGTGAGATCGTGCTCGAGCTCACCGGCGGCCCGCGGCGGGTGCCGAGCTTCCAGCACGGGGGGTACACGATCTGGGGGCTGACGGAGAGGATACTGCGGCAGTTTTTGGAGATTTGGAGGGAGTAGGACATAGTCGCTAGACC
>CAMLEQ010000237.1 GCA_946479015.1 uncultured Gemmatimonadota bacterium
CGCGAGGAGATGATGGACGAGGCGCGCGAGTTCTTCGAGGTCGCGGCGCAGGAGGCGAGCGAGCTCTCGGAGGCGGCGGCGTGCCTGGGGTACGTGCAGCACCGGCAGGGCGATGACGACGCGGCGATCGCCAGCCTCCAACGCGCGCTCCAGCTCGACGACGAGCACTCCGAGGCGCGCATCTATCTCGCGAACATCCTGTACGATCGCGCCGAGTACGAGTCGGCGATGTACCACCTGGAGCACACCGAGCCCGAGGATCACTGGGACGAGCTCGGGATCTGGCGCCTTGTGGAGCTGAAGAAGTCGTTCTACCGGCTCTCCGACGAGGACCCCGAGCTGCGCCCCTGGGAGGAGCGGCTGGCGGAGCTCGCGGGGGAGGGGGACGACATCGACGACCTGCTCTCGGAGATCGAGGCGCGCGCGGTGGAAGAGGAGCAGAGCCGCGAGCGCGGGCAGCTCGAGCTGTTCAGTTCGCTGCTCACCGATCTCGCCGAGCGGAAGAGCGAGGACGTCTCGGAGATCACCGAGCATCGCATCACGACCGCGGATGGTCGCGTGTACGTGGGGAGCTGGGAGCGGATCGTGCGCGCGATGCGCGACGCGAACAAGACCATGGTCGGCCGGTCGCTCCAGGAGTACATGGCCACGGAGGCGCGGCGCGGCTACTCGCTCACCGGGGTGAAGATCCCTGCCGGTGATGCGGAGGCCTTCATCCGCGGGAGCGCGAACGCGGGGCTGCTCCGCATCGAGCGGTGATCTCTCCGAACCAACGATCGGCGCTCGCCGCGCTCGACGCGGCGCGTCCCACGCTCGCCCGGCTCGACTCCTCGCGCCACGCCGAAGACACGGCGGCCGACCTCATCGAGGTCTGGTCGGCCATCGAAGCCGCCCTCCGTTCGCTGGTGGGCGGCTCCGTGCTTTCCGGGCAGCCGCTGATCCGCGAGCTGCGCCAGCGCGAGCTGCTCACGCTGGAGCAGGCGCACGCGCTGCTGGAGCTGCTCGCGGTGCACGAGCGAGTGCAGCGCACGGAGTACCACCCCACGGACGCGGACATCGCCGTGGCGCGCGAGGCGTTCCACGCACTGGAGCAGGCGCTGCGGGGGAGCCCCGCGCCCACCCCCGCCGCCGTGGGCGCGATGGGGAGCGCTCCCGCCGCCGCTGCGTCGGGGGCGGGCGCCGGCGCCGCGCCGCCGCTCGCGCCTCCTCCGCTCCCCTCGTACATGCCGCCGGCGGACACCGCCACGCGGGGCGGACCGGGGCTGGCCATCCTCGTCGCGCTGATCGTGGTCCTCCTCGCGGCGGGGGGCATCTACTGGTACATGCACCGCTCCGGCGTTCCCTCCGAGATCGCCACGGGGATCGCGGACTACGGCGCGGGGCGGCGCGAGGCGGCGCGCGGCGACTTCGAGAAGGCGGCGCGCGACTATCCCAAGCTCGCGCTCCCGCACATCTATCTCGGCCGCATCGCGCGAGAGGAGGGAGACTTCTCCACCGCCGGCAACGAGCTGAAGACCGCGCTCCAGCTCGAGCCGGGGAACGAGACCGCGCACCGCGAGCTGGGCGCGCTCTTCCTCGCGCGCGGCTCGCAGTTCGCCAGCCAGCGGCGCCCCGACCTGGCCGCGGCCGACTACGATGCGGCGCGGCGGAGCTACGTGCGCGCGCTCGGGATCGATCCCACCGACCGGAGCGCGCAGGGATTCCTGGGGTGCACGCTCGTGCGCCTCGGCCGCGCGCAGGAGGCGGCGAACTGGTTCGCCCGCGCCGGGGACGGCCCCTGGTCCGCGTGCGCCGCGCCGGCGGCCCCAGCTCCGGGGGCGCGGACGGCTCCCGCGCCGGGAGGACCGTGATCGAGCTGCACGACGTCTCGAAGGTGTTCCGCTCTCCCCTTGGTCGCGCCGTCCGCGCGGTCGAGGGGTTTTCGTTGCGCATCGAGCCCGGCGAGGTGGTGGGGCTGGCGGGGCCGAACGGGGCGGGGAAGAGCACGCTCATCAATCTCATCCTCGGCTTCCTTCATCCGACCGCGGGGGAGGTCTCGCTCGATGGGCTGCCGCCGCGCACCTACGTGGAACGGTTCGGCATCGGCTACCTCTCGGAGCTGCTCGCCATCCCCCCGGCCTGGACGGTGGAAGGAGCGCTGGAGCGCTACGGGCTGCTCGCCGGGATCGGTGCCACGGAGCTGCGCGCGCGCGTGGACGGGGTGATCGCCGGGCTCGGGCTGGTGGAGCACCGGCGCAAGCGCGTGCGGCAGCTCTCCAAGGGGACGCTCCAGCGCCTCGGCATCGCGCAGGCGGTGCTGCGCGACGAGGCGGTGCTCATCCTGGACGAGCCCACCAACGGTCTCGATCCGCTCTGGATGCCGCGCTTTCGCGAGCTGGTGCAGGGGCTGCGCGCTCCGGGGCGCGCGATCCTCATCACCTCGCACGACCTGGACGAGCTGGAGCGCATCGCCGACCGCGTGGCGATCATCGACCGCGGCCGCCTCCAACGCGTGGTGCGCGTGCGGCGCGAGGGGGGCGGAGCGGGGGAGGAGCGGTGGCGCATCGCGCTCGCCGAGGGCGCCGAGCACGTGGCGGCGATCTTTCCTGACGCCACCCTCGTCGCTCCCGGCGAGCTGGAGCTGTCGGCGCCGAGCGTGGAGGCGCTCAATGCCGGGATCGCCGCGCTCATCGCGCGCGGCGCGCGGATCACCGCGCTCGCGCCGGCGCACGCATCGCTGGAGCGGCACTTCCGCGAGGCGGTGCGCGAGTGATCGCGCCACGCGCGCGGCTCGCCCGCTATGCGCTCTGGCAGGCGCGCGACTTCGCGCTGGAGCGCGGGGTGCCGACGCTCATCGTGGGCGCGCTGCTGCTGGTGCTGGCGGTGGAGCAGGCGGGCGCCCGCGCGAGCGAGGATGCCGCGCGCGCCGTGCTCGCCGGCCTTCTCCAGGCGTTCGCGCCCACCGCCACCCTCCTCGCGGTGAACGGGATCGTTTCCGGCGACCGGAGGCATCAGTACTTCCGCCTCCTCTTCTCGAAGCCCGTGTCCGTGTCCCGCTACTACGCGCAGGCGTGGCTCGTGAACGCGGCGGGGCTGCTCGTCTGCACGGCGCTCGTGCTGACGGCGTACGCTGCGCTCGTGCATCCGGTGTGGCCGCCCGGTGCGCTGCTCTTCGTGGCGTTGTACTTTCTGCTCTTCGGCGGCCTCGGACTCCTGCTCTCGGCCGTCACTCGCTTCGACTGGATGGCGCTCGGGCTCCTCTGGGCCCTGGCACAGCTACTGCGCACCCTCCTGCCGGCGGACGAGAGCTGGTACGGCGCGGTGCTGAACACCGTGCTGCCGCCGCTGCACGTACTGTCGGCGATGGGCGGCGCGCTCGTCCGCGGCGATGCCGTGCCGTCCTCCGCGTACGCGTGGGTGACGGCGTACGGAGCCGCGGCGCTCCTGCTCGGTCTGGTCATCGTTCGCCGACGTCCACTCGCTTCCTGAGCCGTTCGTGATCTCCCTTCCCGTCCTCTCCCCGGATTCGGTGCGCCGCGCGGTGCTCCCCAACGGGCTCACCGTGCTCGTTCGCCGCGACTCCTCGGCGCCGGTGGTGGCCATCGTCACCTATGTGAAGGCCGGCTACTTCGACGAGACCGACGATGTGGTCGGCATCGCGCACGTGCTCGAGCACATGTACTTCAAGGGGACGGAGCGGCGCGGGGTGGGGGTGATCTCGCAGGAGACGAAGGCCGCCGGCGGGTACCTCAACGCGGGCACCATCTACGATCACACCAGCTACTACACGGTGCTGCCGTCGAGCGGGTTCCGCCGCGGGCTCGACATCCAGGCCGACGCGTACGCCAACTCGGTGATCGATGCGGATGAGCTGCGCAAGGAGCTCGAGGTCATCATCCAGGAGGCCAAGCGCAAGGCGGACAATCCGGCGGCGGTGGCGTCGGAGACGCTGTACGCCGTGCTGCACGACCGCCATCGCATCCGCCGCTGGCGGATCGGGCGCGAGGACGAGCTGCGGCGGCTCGACCGGGCCGCGCTGCTCGGCTTCTACCGGAACTTCTACCGCCCGCGCGACACGATCCTGAGCATCGTCGGCGACGTCGATCCGGACGCCGCGCTGCGCGAGGTGGAGCGCGCGTACGGATCGCTCGGCGACGCGCCGGTGCGCCGCACCCCCGGGCCGGCGGAGCCGGAGCGCACCGGGTTCCGCTACCGCGACCTGGCCGGGGACATCGGCCAGACGCAGCTCGTGCTCGGCTGGCGGACGCCGGGAACGCTGCACAAGGACACGGTGTCGCTGGAGCTGCTGGCGACGGTGCTCGGCACCGGCCGCGCGTCGCGGCTGTATCGCGCGGTGCGCGAGCGCAAGCTGGCGGCGGCGATCGCGGCGTACGACTACACGCCCACGGAGCTGGGAGTGTTCGTGATCCACGCGGAGGGGCCGCCGGAGACGGCGTCCGGCGCGGCGCGCGCCGCGTGGGATCAGGTGCGCGTCGTTCGCGACGGCGGGGTGGGGAAGGACGAGCTGTGGCGCGCGCGGCGCGTGCTCGAGGCGCGATGGATCCGGCGGCTCGAGACGATGGAGGGGCAGGCGAACTATCTCGCGGAGTGGGAGGCGCTCGGCGACTGGACGCACGGCGACCGCTACCTGGAGCATCTGCTGACGGCGACGCCGGAGCAGGTCGGTGCGGCGGCGCGTCGCTATCTCGCGCCGGAGCGGTGCGGGGTGGTGGTGTACCGTCCCACGAGCGCGCCGCCGCTGGCCGCGGATGCCGATGCGATGCGTCGGCTGCTCGACGCGCCGCCGCGCCCGGCGCCGCTCCCGGCGGCGCCGCCGCTGGATGCGCGCGCGCCGGCGGTGGTGAGCGCGGCGCCGGTGCTGGAGCGCGAGGAGGGAAGGGTGCGCGTGTACCGCACCGCGCAGGGCGTGCCGGTGCTCGTGCGCCCCAAGCGCGGCGCGCCGCTCGTGCACCTGGGCGCGTACGTGATCGGGGGCGCGAGCGAGGAGCCGGAGCGGTTCGCCGGGCTCACGTCGCTCCTGGCGCGCACCGCGCTCAAGGGGACCGAGCGCCGCGGCGCCACGCGCATCGCCGAGGAGGCGGAGCTGCTCGGCGGCAGCATCGGCGCGAGCACCGGCTCCGAGAGCTTCGGCTGGTCGATCTCCGTGCCGTCCGCGCACGCGGCGGCGGCGCTCGAGCTGCTCGCCGACGTCGTGCAGCGCCCCACCATCCCCGAGGACGCGCTGGATACCGAGCGCGCGATCGCGATCGCCGACATCGCGCAGCTGCGCGACGACATGTACCGCTATCCACTCCGGCTGCTCACCAGCGCGGCGTTCCCCGACCATCCGTACGGCATCCCGGCCTCGGGCTACGAGACGTCGCTCGCGGCGATCGACGCCGCGGCGGTGCGCGAATGGCACCGGACGCACGTGCTCGAGGCGCCAGCGGTGATCGCCGTGGTGGGGGAGATCGATCCCGACGAGGCCGCCGCCGCGGCCGCACGCCACTTCTCGGCGCTCCTGCCGCGCGAGGCGACGCCGGTGCCCGAGCCGCGGTGGCCGCAGTCGCCGGTGATGTCGTACGAGACGCGCGACAAGGCGCAGACCGCGATCGCGCTCGCCTTCCCCGGCCCCGACCGCCGCGACGACGAGCGCTTCGCGGCGCACCTCATCGCCGGCGTGGCGAGCGGGCTCGGTGGGCGGTTCTTCGAGGAGCTGCGCGACAAGCGCTCGCTCGCGTACACCGTGTCGGCGTTCACGAGCGAGCGGCGGCGCGCGGGAATGTTCGTGTCGTACATCGCCACGTCGCCGGAGCAGGAGGAGACGGCGCGCCGCGGGCTGCTCGAGGAGTTCGCGAAGCTGCGCGACGTGCCGGTGACCGACGAGGAGTTGGCGCGCGCGAAGGAGTACGCGATCGGCACGCACGCCATCCGCCAGCAGAGCGGCGGCGCGGTGCTCGGCGACGTGCTCGATGCCTGGATGTTCGGCCGCTCGCTCGCGGAGCTGGATGAGCACGACGCGCACGTGCGCGCGGTGACCAGCCGCCAGATGCAGCAGCTCGCCCGCCGCTGCTTCGACGAGCGGCGGTTGGTGCAGGGAGCGGTGCGCGGCGGGAGGGGCTAGGACATAGTCGCTAGACCACCGTGAAACGCGTGTGGCGTGTGGGAGACTGACGGGATGAGGAGGGAGGTACGGCGCGTGTAGGTTCG
>CAMLEQ010000238.1 GCA_946479015.1 uncultured Gemmatimonadota bacterium
TCGGGGAGATAGTCGAGCGTGCGCATGTTGTGCAGGCGGTCGGCGAGCTTGATGAGGATCACCCGCACGTCCTTCGCGATCGAGAGCAGCAGCTTGCGGTAGTTCTCGACCTGCCGCTCCTGGCGCGACCGGAAGGAGATGTTGCCGATCTTCGTGACGCCGTCGACGATCTGCGCCACCTCGCGGCCGAACTCGCGCTCGATGTCGGCGACGGTGACCTCGGTGTCCTCGACGACGTCGTGGATCAGCCCGCTGGCGACGGTCACCGAGTCGAGGTGCAGCTCGGTGAGGATCTTCGCCACCTCCACGCAGTGGGAGACGTAGTCGTCCCCCGACGACCGCTTCTGCCCGAGGTGCGCCTGCCGGCTGAACTGGTAGGCGCGCGCGAGCAGGTCGGTGTCGAGCCGCTCGAGGAGCGGATCGCCATCGTCGATGTCCCACCCTGGAATGATCGTCTTCAACGCGGGTGCCGTCACAGCAGTCCTGCCTCCGCAAAGCTCACGTAGCGTCCCCGCCCCACCACCACGTGGTCGTGGACGGGAATGTCGAGCAGCCGGCCGGCGGCAACGAGCTGCTCGGTGACCAGGCGATCGTCGGCCGACGGAGTGGGATCGCCGCTCGGATGGTTGTGCACCAGGATGATCGCTGCCGCCCGCTCCGCGATCGCCTCCCGGAACACCTCGCGCGGGTGCACGAGCGAGGAGTTCAGGATGCCGCGCGTCACCGTGACGTCGCGCTCCAGCCGGTGCTGGGAATCGAGCACGGCGACGTGAAACTCCTCCACCGGGAGGTCCTGCAGCCGCGCCCCGAATGCCGCGAACACATCGCGCGGGGAACGCATGGGGGCACCGTCGTCGCGCGCCTCCGCCGCCGCGCGTCGCCCCAGCTCCAGCGCGGCGTGCACCGCCACTGCCCGCGCCGTGCCGACGCCGCGCATCGCCGTCAGCATGGCCACCGGCTGCGCGGCGATCCGCCGGAGCGATCCATCGGCGCGCCCCAGCATCTCCTGGGCGACCCCGAGCGCCGACCGCCCCACCGAGCCGCCGCCGATCACCAGCGCCAGGAGCTCGGCCACACTCAGCGTCTGCGCCCCCAGATGCTTCAGCCGTTCGCGCGGCCGCTCGGAGCGTGGCAGCTCTCTAATACTTAACGAATTACCGGTTTCCGGGCCAGCGGCGTCGAACATGGGAGGCCTCCGCGAGGTGGGTGTACTCCCTACCCTATCCCTCCGCCGCGCCCCCGGCCGCATCGCTTTCGCGCCGGCGAAAGCGCACCACGCACGAACGCCCGCGCCACCGTCGGGCGCGGGCGTTCGGGAGCGTTCGTGGTGGCGCGGCACTCGCTCAGGCGCTGGCGCCGTGGCACTTCTTGTACTTCCGCCCCGATCCGCACGGGCAGGGATCGTTGCGGCCGACGTTCGCGAAGTCCGCCGCCGCCACCGGCGCCGCACCGAGCGTGCGCGCGCGCCCCGCCCCGACCACCACGGGATCCTTCTTGGCCACCGCAGCCTTGGAGGGCACCGGCGGCTCGGGGGCGGGGCCGATGTCGGTCGCCTCGCCATCCGGCTCCGGCTCCTCCGGCGGCACGTCCTCGAGCACGCCCAGCGCGTTGTAGCGCTTCGTGGGGCGCCGGGAACCGCCATCCGCCGCGGAGCGGCGCCCCCCGGCGCCGCCGTCCGCCGAGGGCGGGGGCGCCGGCGGCTCGAACACGATCTGCACCCGCAGGAAGCGCTCGGTGAACGTGGTGTACACATCGTTCATGAGATCCACGAACATCTTGTACGCTTCCTGCTTGTACTCGATGAGCGGATCGGTCTGCCCCCACGAGCGGTAGTGGATCGCCGCGCGCAGCTGGTCGAGATCGTAGAGGTGGTCCTTCCACTTCTCATCGAGCACGTTCAGCATGACGAGCGACAGCAGTTGCGGCGCGTACTCGGCGAGCGACCGCAACTTGTGCTCGAACGCCGCGTGCCCCGCCGCCCGCGCCAGCTCCTGCGCCGCCGCGAGCGTGTCCGGCCGCCCCTCCGCCCCGTCCTCGAACGCCGGCACGATGAGGAGGTAGTGCATCAGCAGGTCCTGCCGCAGGAGCGCGAAGTCCCACTCCTCCGGCGTATCGAAGCTCTCCAGCGCCTGCTCCACCCGCCGGTCCACCGCCTTCTCCACCATCTTGAGCGCTTCGCCGCGCAGCTCCTCCCCACCCTCGAGCGCGAACGACCGCAGCGAGTAGATCACCTCGCGCTGCTGGTTCATCACGTCGTCGTACTCGAGCAGCCGCTTGCGCGACTGGAAGTTCTGCAGCTCCACCCGCTTCTGCGCCGTCTCGATGGAGCGCGTGATCAGCGGGTGCGTGAGCACCTCCCCCTCCTGCGCGCCGAGGCGGTCCATGAGCTTGGCGATGCGCTCCGACCCGAAGAGGCGCATCAGGTCGTCCTCGAGCGACAGGAAGAACTGCGAGGCGCCCGGGTCCCCCTGGCGTCCCGAGCGGCCGCGGAGCTGGCGGTCGATGCGCCGCGACTCGTGTCGCTCGGAGCCGATGATGTGCAACCCGCCGGCTTCCATCACGTCCACCGGCTTCCCGTCGGCATCCATCACCTGCGACGGCTGCGGCTCGGTGACACCCGGGCCGAGCTTGATGTCGGTTCCACGGCCGGCCATGTTCGTGGCGATCGTCACCGCGCCGGGCTGTCCGGCCTCGGCCACGATCTCCGCCTCGCGCTGGTGGTACTTCGCGTTCAGCACGTTGTGCCGGAGCCCCGCGCGCTGGAACATGCGCGACAGCGTCTCCGACACCTCCACGTTCACCGTGCCCACGAGCACCGGGAAGCCGAGCGCGTGGAGGCGCTGCGTCTCCTGCAGGATCGCGTTGTACTTCTCGCGCCGCGTCTTGTAGATGAGGTCCTGCCGGTCCTCGCGGATCACCGGCTTGTTCGTGGGGATGACGGCGACCTCCAGCCCGTAGATCTGGTGGAACTCCGTCTCCTCCGTCTCCGCCGTGCCCGTCATGCCGGCGAGCTTCTCGTACATGCGGAAGTAGTTCTGGATGGTGATCGTGGCGAGCGTCTGCGTCTCGCCCTTCACCTGAACGCCTTCCTTCGCCTCCACCGCCTGGTGGAGCCCCTCCGACCACCGCCGCCCGGGCATCGTGCGCCCGGTGAACTCGTCCACGATGAGGACCTGCCCCTCCTGCACCACGTAGTTCACGTCCTTCTCGTACAGCGCGTGCGCGCGCAGGAGCTGGTGCACGATGTTGAGCTTCTCGCTCTTGAGCGCGTACTCGCGCTCGAGCGCCGCGCGCCGCTCCAGCTTCTCCTGCGGGTCGAGCTCCGGATCGTGGTCGATCCGGTGCACCTCCTCGGAGATGTCCGGCAGCACGAACGCCTCGTGGTCGTTCGGCGAGAGGTAGTCCACGCCGCGGTCGGTGAGGTGCACGGTGTGGTTCTTCTCGTCGAGCACGTAGAGCAGCCGCTCCTCGATGTCCGCGAATTGCTGGCGGCTCGCCGGCTGCCGGCGATCGGCAATGTGGTCCAGCTCCATCTTCTGGACGAGCTGCTTGTTCCCCTGCTCCTGCAGGAGCTTGAGCAGCCGCTTGTTCTTGGGGGCGCCGAGCTGCGCCTGGTACATCCGCAGCGCCGCCTCCTGCGTGTCCCCGGTCTCGAGGGCCTTCTCCGCCTCGGCCACGAGCCGGTTGGCCTCCTCGGTCTGCGTGCGCACGAGCCGGGCGACCGAGGCGTTGTGCTCGCGATACGCGCCGTCGCTCTCGTTCCCCACCGGCCCCGAGATGATCAGCGGCGTGCGCGCCTCGTCCACGAGCACGGAGTCCACCTCGTCCACGATGGCGTACCAGTGCGGGCGCTGCACGCGCTGCGACAGGTCCACCACCATGTTGTCGCGGAGGTAGTCGAAGCCGAACTCGTTGTTGGTGCCGTACGTGATGTCGCAGAGATACGCCGCGCGGCGCTCCGGCGTGCCGGGCTCGCTGTCGTCGATGCAGCCGACGGTGAGCCCCAGGTAGCGGTACAGGTGCCCCATCCACTGCGAGTCGCGGCGGGCGAGGTACGAGTTCACCGTCACCAGGTGCGCGCCGCGGCCGGCGAGCGCGTTCAGGTAGAGCGGCAGCGTGGCGACGAGCGTCTTCCCTTCGCCGGTGGCCATCTCCGCGATCTTTCCGAGGTGGAGCTGGATCCCGCCGATGAGCTGCACGTCGTAGTGGACCATGTTCCACTCGAGATCGCGCCCGGTCACCTGCACGGTGCTCCCCACGAGGCGGCGCGCCGCCTCGCGCACGGTCGCGAACGCCTCGGGGAGGATCTCATCGAGCGCCTCGGCGATCGTCTGGCGCAACTCCTCCTCCGCGCCTCCGCGGCCGTCGCGGCCGCTCAGCTCGTCGTCGAGGCTCTCGCGCTCCGTCGCATCAGCCGTCGCGCGCTTCCGCTCCTTGAGCTCGGCGACCTTCGCCTCCAGCTCGGCGGTGCGCTCGCGGATGATCCCGCGCAGCTTCTCCGTCTGGCCACGCAGCTCCTCGTCGGAGATGTCGTGGAGCCGCTCGTACTCGGCGTTGATCGCGTCGACGATCGGCTGGACGCGCTTCAGCTCGCGCTCGTGGCGCGTCCCGAAGATCGCGGTCAGAAGTGGCTTCAGCATGTCAGTCCTCTAGCGATACAGCCCCGCCGACCGGATGAAGTCGGCGACGGCATCGGTCACGAACCCTCGAATCGGCCGCCCCGCGCGCACCCGCGCGCGCACTTCCGTGGACGAGACGTCCACACGCCGCGTGGCGATTCGTGTGATGGGGAGCGCCGGGGCCGCCGGCGTGCCGCCGGCCCCACCGCCATCCCCGCGCACCAGCACCACGATCTCGGCGAGCTCCGCGATCCGCCGAGGCTCGCGCCAGCTCCCGATCTGTCCCGCCAGATCCTCCCCGATCAGGAGGAAGCGCCGGGCCCCCGGCTCGCGCTCCGCGAGCGCCGCGAGCGTGTCGACCGTGTAAGATAACCCGCTCCGGTCGATTTCGATCGGATCCACGGCGAAGCGCGGGTCGTCCCCCACCATGAGCTGGAGCATGCGCAGGCGCTGCGCAGGCGTCGCCTCCACCTGCCCCGACTTGAACGGCTGCACCGCCGCGGGGACGAAGAGCAGGCGGTCCAGCGCGAGCGCCTCGTACGCATCGCTCGCCGCCAGCAGGTGCCCCACGTGGGGGGGGTCGAACGTCCCGCCCAGCAGCCCGAGCCGCACCCGGGTCAGGGCTTCGGCGCCGAGGCGGTCGCCGGCGGCGCCTGACCGCACGCGTCCACCACGTCGCGATCCCCCGGGTACTTCTGCCGGAGCGTGGCGCACGTCTCGGCGACCTCCTCCTTGTAGTTGATCTTCCGGTACGACTCCACCAGCCGCAGCAGCGCGAGCTTCGCGTGGTCGGTGGTGGGATAGTTCTTCACCACGTCGTTGTAGTAGATGATCGCGGAGTCGTACGCGTGCCGCTTCCGGTACAGCTCACCAGTGTCGTAGTTCTTGATCGCGAACCACTCCGTGAGCCGGTCGATCTCCTGCTGCGCGCGCTTGTGCAGCGGCGAGTCCGGGTAGGCCTGAAGAAAGCTCTGGAGGGTGTTGATCGCCGTCTGCCCGTAGTCCGAGTCGAGCGACGGCTTGCGCCAGAGCGCCGAATAGCTCATCCCCGTCTCGAAGGTGGCCGGGCCGGCCAGCGTGTCCTCGGGAAAGCCCTCGGGGATGCGCGAGAACGCCTGCGCGGCGAGCAGGTACTCGTTGCGGTGCTGGTGCGCCTGGCCGAGGTAGAAGAACGCCTGCGGCAGCAGCGGATCGCGCGCGGGCAGGTCGGTGGTGAGCTTCTCGAACCCGTTCACCGCGTTGTCCCAGTGGTGCGCCTTGAGCTCCCGCAGCGAGGCCTGGAAGAGCGCGTCGCTTCCGGCGAACTTGGCGGGATCGAAGTGGGCACGGTGGCACGCGGCGGTGAACAGCAGCGCGAGGGCGAGCAGTAGTCGTCTGGGAGCTGGCACGGACATGACGAAAGTGATACCCGCAAGCGGGCGGTCGGTTCACTCGGGGAGGGGCGCGGTCCCGATGGCCTCGCGCTCGCGAAGCCAGGCCACGAAGCGCGGGATCCCCTCGCTCACGGGAACGGCGGGCGCGTAGCCGAGGAGGGCGCGCGCGCGGGAGATGTCGGC
>CAMLEQ010000239.1 GCA_946479015.1 uncultured Gemmatimonadota bacterium
CACCCGATGTCGATGCTGTGCAGCACGGTGGCGGCGCTCTCCTCGTTCTATCCCAGCTCGAAGAACATCCACGATCCCGACGAGCGGAACATCTCGATCGTGCGGCTGCTGGCGAAGGTGCCCACGCTCGCGGCGTTCATCTACCGGCACATCAAGGGGCTCCCCTTCGTCTACCCGGACAACGACCTCTCGTACGTCGAGAACTTCCTCTCGATGGTGGCGCGCATGAGCGAGCCGAAGTACGAGTCGCTGCCGGTGTTCACGAAGGCGATGGAGGTGCTGTTCATCCTCCACGCGGACCACGAGCAGAACTGCTCCACGAGCGCGGTGCGCGCGGTGGGGTCGTCGCACGTGGATCCGTACTCGGCGATCGCGGCGGGGATCGCGGCGCTCTACGGTCCGCTGCACGGCGGGGCCAACGAGGCGGTGCTGCGCATGATCGAGCAGATCGGGCACCCCAAGAACATCCCCGCGTTCATCGAGGGGGTGAAGCAGGGGACGGGGCAGCGCCTGATGGGCTTCGGGCACCGCGTGTACAAGAGCTACGATCCGCGCGCGCGCATCGTGAAGCGGCTCGCCGACGAGGTGTTCAAGGAAGTGGGGATGGACAAGGACCTCGAGATCGCGCTCGAGCTGGAGCGCATCGCGCTCGAGGACGACTACTTCGTGTCGCGCAAGCTCTACCCGAACGTGGACTTCTACACCGGCCTGATCTACCGGTCGATGAAGTTCCCCACCGACTTCTTCACCGTGCTGTTCGCCATCGCCCGCACGTCGGGGTGGCTGGCGCAGTGGGAGGAGATGCTGCTGGACAAGGAGCAGAAGATCGCCCGCCCGCGGCAGATCTACGTGGGATACGGGGAGCGCGACTACAGCTCGCGCATCGGCAAGTAAGCCGCGACGCCGCACGCGAGAGCGCGCCCCGGCCGGAGCTCCGGCCGGGGCGCGCTCGTGTGTGGCGCGCTATACTGTCTCGCGCCGTGACGTGTGCCGCACTGGTCCGTCAACAGTGTGAGGCACTCCCGTCCGCGTGGCCGCCCGTGCGGCCGCGCCGTTTCACCCTCTCCGAGGAGCCGCTGCTCATGCACCTGTCCGTACGCTTCCCCATCGCCGGCGCCGCCGCACTGGCCGGGCTCACTCTGGCGCTCGCCGGCTGCGGCAGCGACATCACCGGCGCCAACGGCGGGGCGCTCACCGATGCCCAGCTCCAGTCGGTGGGGGCGAGCATCGCTGCCCAGGTGGAAGGGACCGCGGCGCTGATGACGATGGGGAACCTCTACCAGCCCGTCACGGGCCAAGCGCGCGTGGCCGGCGCGCGTGCCGCCAGCCTGCGCGTGCTCGCCGCGCTCGGCCCGAGCGCCACGGCGATGCCCGCCAGCGCCCAGCAGGTGGCCTCGTGCGTCACGCCCACGCCGAATCCCCCGACGGACACGGACAACGACCAGGTCCCCGACCAGGTGGCGCTGCACTTCGACTGCCACACCACCGACTCGACGACCTTCGACACGTTCGCCGTGACGGGGAACGTCACGGTGCAGGATCCGGAGCCCAGCGATTCGGGCTTCACGATGAATGCGAGTGCCAGCCCGTTCACGACCACCTTCGCCACTCCCCAGGGCTTCACGATCTCCGAGTCCCGCACCGGGAACTGGAGCGTCGCCGTCGGTGACGGGGGGCTCGCGGAGATGTGGAACGTGCGCGACACGGTGGCGATCACGGGGCGCCCGCCGCTGGCGATCACGAGCGCCATGAGCGCCGCGTTCGTCCCCGCGGAGGGGGCGAGCATCACGATGGGGAGCCCGCTCCCCGCGGGCTCGCTCACCGCGAGCGGGGGCGTGGGAGTGAACGATGGCGCCGGCGGCGACTTCGCGCTCACGCTCGAGACGACGACGCCGCTCGCCTTCGATGCGACCTTCTGCCGCACGGGGGCCACGTCGTTCCGCAGCGGCGAGGTGCACGCGGCGATGACGGCGAACGGGAAGACCGGCTACGTGCGCCTGGTGTGGTCGAACTGCCAGAGCCCCAACTACACGTTCGTCGTCACCGGGTGACGTCGCGTCTGGCGCGCACGCCGCCAGCGTTGGGTTCTCGGGCCCGGTGGGCGCATTCGGCGGCCGCGCCCCGTGGGGAACATACCTCGCGCCTCACCGGCGGTGGCACTCCACGCTCACCGGTGGGGCGTTGCTGCACATGATCGATTCGGCCATGCCGCGCGCGATCGTGCCGCACGCGGTGCTCTGCGCGGAGCGTTGCGCTTCCTTCTCCGTGGCGGCGGACGCGGTCGCGCAGTTGCGCTGCCCCTGGTACTCGGCGCACACGCGGCAGGTGGCGCGGCGCGCGCCGAGCGACGACCAGAGGAGGAAGCCCGCGAGGGCGAGGATGGCGACGAGGGCGACGATGCGGCCGGGCTTCATCGAGATGCGCTCCGTGTGCGGTGCGCCGTAGAATAGCGCGCACGCGCGGGTTGAACGAGCCCCCGCGCTCGTGTACCTTGCCACATGCCGTTCACTGCCTTCCGACTGCACGCCTCGCTCGTCAAGGGAATCCGCGAGCTCGACTTCAAGCGTCCGACCCCCATCCAGGAGCGCGCGATCCCCGCGGCGCTCGAGGGGCGCGACGTGCTGGCGTGCGCCATGACGGGAAGCGGCAAGACCGCCGCGTTCCTCATCCCGATCATCCAGCGCCTCATCGACCGTCCGCGCGGCGTCACGCGCGCGCTCGTGCTCACGCCCACGCGGGAGTTGGCGGCGCAGGTCGAGCAGCACATGACCGCGCTCGCCCTGCACACCCCCATCTCCGGTGCCGCCATCTTCGGCGGCGTGGGGATGGGGCCGCAGGAGCACGCCTTCCGCAGCGGCGTGGACGTGATCATCGCGACGCCCGGCCGGTTGCTCGACCACCTCAAGCATCCGTACGCCTCGCTCGCCGGTGTGGAGCTGCTGGTGCTCGACGAGGCGGACCGGATGCTCGACATGGGCTTCCTCCCCGACATCCGCCGCGTGCTCAAGCACCTGCCGGCGAAGCGGCAGACGCTCTTCTTCTCGGCCACCATCCCCGCGCCCATCGCCGCGCTCTCGCGCGAGATGCTGCACGATCCGGTGACGATCGACGTGGAGCGCCGCGCGGGACCGGCGGTGGGGATCACGCAGGCGGTCTATCCGGTGCCGGAGGAGCTCAAGCCGGCACTCTTCCTCGAGCTGCTCCGGCGCGATGACATCGGGAGCGTGATCGTGTTCACGCGCACGAAGCACCGCACCAACCGGCTGTTCGAGATCCTGGACCGGGCGGGGGTGCCGGCGGCACGGCTGCACGGAAACCGCTCGCAGGCGCAGCGCACCGAGGCGCTCGAGGGGTTCCGCGCCGGGCGCGTGCGGGTGCTCGTGGCCACGGACATCGCCGCGCGCGGGATCGACGTGGAGGCGCTGGGGCACGTGGTGAACTTCGACGTGCCGACGATGCCGGAGGACTACATCCATCGCGTGGGGCGCACGGCGCGCGCCGAGGCCACGGGGGACGCGTACACGTTCGTGTCGCCGGAGGAGGAGGGAGACCTGGCGGCGATCGAGCGGGCGGTGGGGCGCCGGCTCCCGCGCGTGACGGTGAGCGGGTTCGATTACAAGCAGCGGCCGACGGAGCGGTTCGAGGTGCCGATCGCCGAGCGCATTGCCGCGATCCGCGCGCGCAAGGCGGAGGATCGGGCGCGCGCCAAGGCGAAGGCGGAGCGCAAGGCGCAGCGTGAGGCGGAGGAGGCGGCGCGGCTCGCGGCGAAGGCCGAGCGCGCGGCGCGTGGCGGGCGGCCCTCGGGGGATGGGCGCCAGAAATCGTCCTCACCGGCGACGCCCACCGCCGCGGGCGTCGCCGGTGAGGCGCCACGGCGGCGCCGCCGCCGCGGTGGGCGGGGGAGAGGGCAGGGGCGCGGGAGCGACTCGCCGTACCGCTCCTGATCCGCCGTCGCATCCATTGCCATCCGTTTTGGCCGCGGCTAGCTTTTTGGGCGCCGTGCGCCGGTAGGGCCCCGCAGGGCCGGCTGGGACACGGTTGCCCGATGATGGACCTGAGCACACGGCAGGTCCTTCTTTCTTGTCGTCTCCAGCGCGGGATGCAACGTGGTCGAAGTGGTCATCGGTGAGAACGACCGTCTGGACGTGGTGCTGAAGCAGTTCCAGCGGAAGGTGATTCGCGCGGGCGTCCTCAAGGACATCCGCCGGAAGCGCTTCTACGAGAAGCCGAGCGAGGCTCGCCAGCGGAAGGCGGGCGCCGCGCGCCAGCGGGTGGCTCGCGCGCGCCGCCGCGTCGACTGAGCCTCGCTGTCGCAAGGACGCGCTCACATGTCGAAGCAGGATTCGATCGAGCTGGAAGGAACGGTGACGGAGGTGCTCCCCAACGCGACCTTCCGGGTGGCAGTGGGGGACAGCCACGTGGTGCTGACGACCCTCGGCGGCAACATGCGCCGCTTCCGCATCCGCGTGCTCGCCGGCGACCGGGTCCGGATCGAGGTCTCCCCGTACGACCTCACGCGCGGACGGATCGTCTTCCGGCACAAGAACTGATGGAGCACGAGCAGTGAGCGCGTGCCCGTCGCGCCCTGGCGCGGCGGGCACGCTCGCTCATGCGTCGGCGCGCATTCCACCAGCCGGCTGGCGGGCCGGCTCGGGGGCGGGCTCGCCTTCCGCGCCGTCGAGCATCGCCGCGGGAAGGACGAGGGTGAACCGGCTTCCCCCGCCGGGGCGATCCTCGTACGTCACCGTGCCCCCCTGCGCCTCGGCGAGGCGGCGCGCGATCGCGAGCCCCAGCCCCGCCCCCGTCGTCGTTCCGCCGTCCGGCGCAGCCGACGCTCCTCCCGACCGGTAGAAGGGCTCGAAGATCAGGTCGCGCTCCGCCGGCGCGATCCCCGGTCCGCGGTCGGCCACCGTGATGCGGAGCATCCGCTCGTCGCGCCCGACCTCGATGTCCACCGGGCTGTCGGGTGGCGAGTACTTGTGCGCGTTCTCGATCAGGTTCACGAGGATGCGCAGCGAGTGCACGAAGTCGAAGTCGCCCACGAGCACCGGCTCCGACCAGGCGATGGACGCGCGCACCTCGCGACCGCTCAGCGCGCCCGAGAGCTGCTGGATCGCCGCGCCCACGAGGTCCTCCGCCGCGTTCAGCTCCCGGCGCACGGGGAGCGCGCCGGCGTTCAGCCGGGAGAGCTCGAGCAGGTCGGCCACCATCCGGTTCAACCGGTCCGCCTGCTGCTCGATCACCGCGGCGCGCTCATCGCCGGCGCCGGCGATGTCGTGCGCCAGCGCCTTGATCGCGGTGAGCGGCGTGCGCAGGTCGTGCGACACGGACGCGAGCAGCGCGTCCTTGAGGTGGTCCGCCTCGCGGAGCGCCTCCGCGTGCTCCGCCTCGGAGACCAGCCGCACCCGCTCGGCGCCGAGCGCCGCGTAGTACGCGAGCGCGGCGAGGAAGCGGCGCTCGCCGGCATCGAGCACGATCGGCTCGCGCCCGGCGAGGCGGAGCACGCCCACCGTCCGTCCGTGCACCACGAGCGGGATGAGGAGGGCGACGGCGGGAGGGACATCGGGGCCCGGCGACATGCTGCCGGCCGGCGCATCTTCCGCGCGGTACACCGAGCCGTCGCGGCGCTCGGCGGCGATGCGGCCGTGCTCGAACACCCACGCCATCAGCGCCCCCGGCGGCGCGGCGATCTCGCCGACGCGCGCGGCGAGCACCAGCAGGTCGCGATCCTGGTCGCGCAGGTGGAGCTCGCACACCGCCGCGCCGATCGTGTCGCGGATCACCTTCGCGATCGCCGTCAGCGCCTCCTCCGCGCGCCCCACGCTCAGCGTCTCGGCGCCGAGCGACGACAGGCGGTCGATCTCCTCGGCGCGCCGGCGCGCCGCCTCCGCCTCCGCGTTCGCGCGTGACAGGAGTTGCGTGGCGACGGTGGCCGTGGCCAGGAACGCGACGAGCACGATCCAGTCCGGGCTCTTGCCCACCGCGAACGTGGAGAACGGCCGCTGGAAGAAATAGTCGATGAGCGCGAAGCCGGCGCAGGCGAGCACCACCCCGACCACCCTGCCGCCGCTGGCGCTCGCGCCGAGCACCACGAGCAGATAGATGAGCGCCACGTGCGCCTGGTCCAGCGCGCCGCGGGCGAGGATCATCCCGACGGTGACC
>CAMLEQ010000240.1 GCA_946479015.1 uncultured Gemmatimonadota bacterium
CGCTGGTGACCGAGGGGCCGTTCGGCGACCACACCGGCTTCTACTCGCTCGCCGATCTCTACCCGCAGGTGCACGTGACGGCCGTCACCATGCGGGAGCAGCCCGTCTATCCCACCACGATCGTCGGTCGTCCTCCCATGGAGGATTTCTACCTCGGCCACGCCACCGAGCGCATCTTCCTTCCGCTGCTGAAGCTCACCATCCCCGAGATCGTCGACTATCACATGCCGGCGGAGGGGATCTTCCACAACCTCGTGTTCGTGTCCATCGACAAGCAGTATCCCGGACAGGCGTACAAGGTGATGAACGCGCTGTGGGGGCAGGGGCTCATGTCGCTGGCGAAGGTGCTGGTGGTGGTGGACAAGGACGTGAACGTGCGCGACCCGCAGGAGGCGTGGTGGGTGGCGCTCAACAACATCGATCCCGAGCGCGACGCGCGCTTCACGATGGGGCCCGTGGACGTGCTCGATCACGCGAGCCGCGCGTTCACGTACGGCTCCAAGATGGGGATCGACGCCACGCGGAAGTGGCCGGAGGAAGGGTTCACGCGCGAGTGGCCGAAGCGCATCGAGATGGACGAGACCACGAAGCGGAAGGTCGACGCGATGTGGGAACGGCTTGGCATCGATCGGCGGGCGCCGGAGCGCGCGCGGTGACCGCCGAGCTGGCGCTGGCGGCGGATGGGTGGACCGGGGTGCCGTATCCCCCGGCGCGGTTGTACACCACGCTCGCCGTGATGCTCGCGGCGGTGGTGCTCACGGTGATGGTGGTGCGCTCGCGGGTGGCGAACCGGCTGATCGCCGAGATCGCGAGCACGCTGGGGATCTTTCTCCTGGTGATCGGCGCCATCGTGTACACGGTGGCGTTTCGCGGGCTGCGCCCGGGCGAGCTGGCGCTGGCGTGGGTGCTGTCGGTGCCGGCGATCATCTGGTTCGTGGCGCGGCTCAACCGGATCATGATGCGCCCGCTGGACGAGCTGGAGCGGCTGGGGGATGCGATCCGCGCTCGCAACTGGGGGGCGCTGCTGGCGGCCGATGGCGCGGCGCAGGCGGAGCACATGCGCGGCGCGCTCAAGGACGTGGCGACGCTGATCGAGGAGACGCAGTCGACCGCGGGCGCGGTGCTCTCGGCGTCGGGGCGCGTGACGGCGATCGGGAGCGCGGCCGCCGATGGCGCGCAGCGGGTGACGGAATCGCTGGCGCGCCTGACGAGCGGTGCGCAGGGGAACCTCCAGGCGGCCGAGCGGATCGCCGCCGCGGCGCGGCGGCTCACCGAGGCGGCGGGGGCGGTGGATGCGGCGGCACGGGAGTCGCTGGCCATCTCGACCACGGTGGAGGGGCGCGCGCGCGAGGGGGTGCGCCAGGCGGAGCAGGCGACGTCGCACGTGACGGAGATCGCCCAGCTCGCGCGCGACGGGGTGGAGCGGGTGACGGCGCTGCGGCAGGCATCGGCGACGATCGGCGAGGTGACGCAGGTGATCGGCGAGATCGCCGCGCAGACGAACCTGCTGGCGTTGAACGCGGCGATCGAGGCGGCGCGCGCGGGGGAGGCGGGGCGCGGGTTCGCGGTGGTGGCCGATGAGGTGCGGAAGCTGGCGCGCCGGAGCGCGCAGTCGTTGAAGCGGATCGAGGAGCTGCTCGGCCAGATCGCCGCGCGGAGCGACGAGGCGGCCGAGCGTCTGCAGCGAATGGAGCACGCGGTGGAGGAGGGAGAGCGCGTGATGCAGGAGGCGATGGCGGTGTTCCGGGGGATCGAGCTGGACGCGCGGCGCACGGTGGGGCTGGCGCAGACCGTGGCGGAGGCGTCGTCGCAGCAGGCGGCGCTGGTGGACGATCTGGGGATGGCGTCCGGTCTGGTGGCGCAGGTGGCGGCGGAGACGATGTCCACCACCACGGACGCGGAGTCGGCGACGGCGCGCCAGCGAGAGCTGACGGCGCACCTGCGGGAGACGGGGAGCGTGCTGGAGGGTGCGGCGTCGTCGCTCGGCGCGGTGGTGGGGCGGTTCGCGACGCGCGAGGGAGTGCCTGCGGGAGCGCTGGAGGTGTCCGATGCCTGACGCGTCCGGTGTCCAGGGCGGCGCGCCATCCGGCGGGCCGCAGCGCGAGGGGCAGACGTTCGCCGGTGGCTCGCTGCTCGTGCGGTACGCGAACTTCGTGAAGCTGCCGCACACGCTGTTCGCGCTCCCATTCGCGCTGGTCGGGGTGACGATCGCCAGTTATGTCAAAGGAGTGAGCTGGCGGGATGTCGCGTGGGTCGTCGTCGCCTTCACCGCGGCCCGATTCGCCGCCATGGGCTTCAACCGCATCGTCGACCGGCGCATCGACGCTCTCAATCCCCGCACCGCCCGGCGCGAGATCCCGAGCGGCGCCATGAGCACCGTCGAAGCCTCGCTCGCCGTCGTCGTCGCCTGCGCGCTCTTCCTCCTCGCCGCCTGGCGCCTCAATCCCCTCTGCTTCGCGCTCGCGCCGCTCGCGCTCGCGTGGGTGCTCTTCTACAGCTACACCAAGCGCTTCACCCGCCTCGCGCACCTCGTGCTCGGGCTCGGGCTGGGGATCGCGCCCGTGGGAGGCTACCTCGCCGTCACCGGCGCATGGAGCCGCCCCTGGTGGGTGCTCGTCCTCCTCGCCGTCGCGGTGATGGGGTGGGTGGCGGGTTTCGACATCTTCTACGCGCTCCAGGACGTGGGCTTCGATCGCGAGCACGGGCTCCACTCCATTCCCGCCGCCCTCGGCGAGCGCGGCGCGGTGGCGGTGGCGCGCCTCCTCCACGCCACCACCGTCGTGTCGCTCGCGCTCGTGGGGGTGGGGATCGGCGGCGGCTGGCTCTACGCGCTGGGCGTGGCGGTGGTGGCGCTGCTCCTCCTCTACGAGCACTCGCTCGTCCGCATCGGCGACCTGTCCCGCCTCGATGCGGCGTTCTTCACGATGAACGGCATCATCAGCATCACCTTCTTCGGCTTCGTCCTCGCCGAGCGACTGCTCCAGTGGTGAGCGCGCCGCTCCCGCTCGTGGTGGCCGTCACCGGCGCCTCCGGCGCGCCGTACGCGGTGCGGCTGCTCGAGCAGCTCGTCGCGGCGGAGCGCGACGTCTGGCTGATCGTCTCGTCGCACGGCTGGCGGCTGCTCCAGACGGAGGTGGGGATCGCCGATGCACGCGCGCTCCGCGCGCGCGTGGGAGAGGCGGGGTGGGCGCGCTACGTCACGATGTACGATGACGCCGATCGCGGCGCGTCGCCGGCGTCCGGCTCCGCGCGCACCGCCGGCATGGTCGTCTGCCCCTGTTCCATGGGGACGCTCTCCGCCATCAGCCAGGGGACGTCGCGATCGCTCGTGGAGCGGGCGGCGGACGTCACGCTCAAGGAGCGCCGGCCGCTGGTGCTCGTGCCGCGAGAGACGCCGCTGAGCGTGATCCACCTGGAGAACATGCTCCGCGTCACGCGCGCCGGCGCCACGGTGCTCCCCGCCGCGCCGGGCTTCTACCACGAGCCGCGAGCGATCGCCGACCTGGTGGACTTCGTGGTGGCGCGCATCCTCGACCACCTCGGCGTGGAGCACTCGGTGGGGAAGCGCTGGGGCGCCGGAGCCCGGCCGCATGACGAGTAGCGGCGAGCGCACGGTCATCGGTCTCATCTCCGACACGCACGGGCTGCTCCGCCCGGACGTGCACGACGCGCTCGCCGGCGTCTCGCTCATCCTGCACGCCGGCGACGTGGGCGGCGATGACATCCTGGACGAGCTCTCGCTCATCGCTCCGGTGATGGCGGTGTACGGGAACACCGACCCGCCGGGGAACCCGAGGCTGGAGGCCGAGGTGGTGCGCCCCGCCGGAGGGCTCGTGATCCACGTGAGTCACGGGCACGAGGTGGGGAGCCCCACGCCGGAGAAGCTGCTGGCGCGGCACCCTGGAGACGTGCTGGTGTACGGGCACACGCACCGCGCGCTGGTGACGCGGGCGGGAGGGCGCCTGGTGGTGAATCCCGGAGCGGCGGGGCCTCGCCGGTTCGACCTGCTGCCGAGCGTCGCGCGTCTGGTGATCGCGGCGGGAGCGGCGGACGTCGAGATCATCCCACTCGCACCCTGATGCCGGCCGCGGCGATGCTGCCCGCGGCCATCGAAATCGACCACACCTCGAGGAGCTCGTGACCGTACGGCCCCCGCGTCTCGTCACGTCCATCGCCGCCGTGCTGCTCACGGCGGCCGCCTGCCGCGCGCCGATGCCGGCGCCCCCGCCACCGCCGTCGCCGGCGGCAGCTTCCGCACCTCCCGCCGAGCCCGTGGACAGCGCGATGAACGCGCGCATCCGACGGGAGGAGTCGACGCACTCGCGGGTGATGGCGATCGCCACCACCCTGTCCGACGTGTACGGCGCGCGACTCGCGGGCTCACCGCAGTATCTCGCGGCGGCGCGGTGGGCGCGCGCCACGCTCGACACCTTCGGGCTCGACAGCGCCCGCCTGGAGCCGTGGGGGCGCCGGCGCGGGCTCTCCTGGGAGGCGACGCGCTGGTCGGTGGAGATGACCGCCCCGCGCTACCAGCGGCTCGTGGCGTACCCGAAGGCGTGGAGCCCGCCCATCGACAGCGTGGTGCGCGGCACCCCCGTGCTCCTGTCCATCCGCTCCGACTCCGACATCGCGCGCCATGGCGCGGAGCTCGCCGGCGCGATCGTCATGATGGACGATCCCGCCCCCGATCCCTCGCGCTTCGAGCCGCTCGCGCACCGCTTCACCGCCGCCGAGCTGGATTCCCTGTCGCACCTCACCGATCCGGGGCACCCGGTGGACTACTGGGACGATGCGGAGGGGTACGCCGAGCGCGTGGCGAAGCGGAACCAGCTCGCCATCGCGCTGCGCGCTGCGGGGGTGGCGGCTGTGGTCGAGCGGAGCCGGCTGCCGAACGCGGTGCAGGTGGCCGGCTACCAGGCGTACGACAGCGACGTGTCGCACGCCGTGCCCGCGTTCGTGATGTCGCAGGGAGACTTCGACCAGGTGGCGCACCTCATCGAGCACGGCGTGCGCGCGACGCTGGAGCTGTCGCTGCGCACGCACGCCACGCCGGGGGACTCGATCGGCTACAACATCCTGGCCGAGCTGCCGGGGAGCGACTCGGTGCTGCGCAACCAGGTGGTGATGGTCGGCGGGCACTTCGATTCGTGGACCGCCGGCACCGGCGCCACCGACAACGCGGCGGGGGTGGCAGTGGCGATGGAGGCGGTGCGCATCCTGAAGGCGATCGGCGCCTCTCCGCGCCGCACGATCCGCGTGGCGTTGTGGGACGGTGAGGAGCAGGAGGACTACTTCGGCTCCATGGGATACGTGAAGAAGCACTTCGGTGATCCGGAGACGATGCACCTGCTGCCGGAGCACTCGCGGATCTCCGCGTACTTCAACATCGACAACGGCACGGGGCGGATCCGCGGCATCTACCTCCAGAACGACTCGGCTGTGCGGCCGATCTTCGCCGCCTGGCTCGCGCCGTTCGCCGACCTGGGCGCGAACACCCTCACGATCGCCAACACCGGGAGCACCGATCACATGCCGTTCACGGCGGTGGGGATCCCCGCGTTCGAGTTCATCCAGGACCCGCTGGACTACGAGACGCTCACGCACCACAGCAACGCGGACGTTGCATCGAACCTGGTGCCGGGCGATCTGGAGCAGGCGGCGATCGTGGTGGCGAGCGTGCTGTACCACGCCGCGAACCGCGACGCGCTGTTGCCGCGCGGGGTGCTGCCGCTGCCGCATCGGCGGTGAGCGCGGATCGCCGCTGGGACAGCGCGTTCGGTACCGAGCGGTGTGGTGAGGTTGGCCTCCGTCTTGCGGCGCCCGCGTGATCTACCTGCGTGAAACCTCCGACGCCGGAAGCACGCTGAAGGAATCGATCGTGCGCCACAGGAGGGCAGCATGAGAATGGAGCAGGGCGGCACGGAGCCAAGGGGCACGCCCGAGCGGAGCGTGCCGATCGCGAGCGCGCGAGAGAGGGCGCCGGCGGAGGAGAACGTCGCGGAGCGGAACAAGGAGCTCATGCAGACGCTGGACGACTCGTGGAACGCGCAGGACCTGGGCACGTTCTCGAGACGCCATCGGGATGACGTGGTGGTGCGCTGGCCCGGCCAGCCGGAGACGCACGGCATCCAGGC
>CAMLEQ010000241.1 GCA_946479015.1 uncultured Gemmatimonadota bacterium
GCGTGGTGTTCGACTTCGACGACGCCATCTACCTCGGCGCGCGCAACGAGCGGCTGGTGCGCTTCATGTGCGAGCGGGCGGCGTGGGTGACGCCGGGGAACGGGCACCTGGCGGAGTGGGCGCGGCAGTGGAGCGACCGCGTGACGGTGATCCCCACCGTGATCGACACCGACCGCTACACGCCCAGGGTGTTCGCGGAGGAGGATCGCGCGCGCCCGATGCGCGTGGGGTGGACCGGCTCCGACAACTCGCTCCGGGCCACGCTCCTCCCGTACCTGGACATGATCGCGCGCGCGCAGCGCGAGGTGCCGTTCGAGCGGGTGATCATCTCGAACACCGATCCCGCGCTGCGCACGCCGGGGCTGCGCTGGCGCTTCCATCCGTGGAGCGCGGAGGAGGAGGGGGAGATCGCGCGGCTGTTCGATGTGGGGATCATGCCGCTGGTCGACGACGAGTTCCAGCGCGGCAAGTGCGGGCTCAAGCTGCTGCAATGCATGGCGGCGGGGCTGCCGACGATCGCGTCCCCCGTGGGGGTGAACGCGGAGATCGTGCGCCAGGGGCGCACGGGATTCCTGGCGCGCACCGAGGCGGAGTGGCAGGCGGCGCTGTGCGAGCTGGCGCACTCCCCCGATCTGCGCGCGCACATGGGCGAGGCGGGGCGCGAGCGGTGCGCGCGCGACTACTCGCTGCGCCGCTGGTTCCCCGAGCTGCTCGCCATCGTGGAGCGCGTGGCCGGCGAGCGGGAGGCTCGCGCGTGACCACCACGCTGGCGGGGTGGCGGCGCGCGGCCGCCGAGCCGCGCGGCTTCGCCGACTGCGTGCTGGTGGTGCCCACCTACGCCCGTCCGGCGGCGATGGTACGGCAGCTCGAGCGGCTGGTCGCGCTCCCCGATCTTCCGGCGCAGGTGGTGGTGGTGGACGGCTCCCCCCGCGATGAGACGGCGCGCGCGATCGCCGCGTGGGCGGCGGAGCGCGCGCTGCCGTTCGACCTCGTGGTGGTGCGGAGCCCGGCGGGGCTCACGCGGCAGCGCAACGTGGGGATCGACGCCAGCACCGGGGCGCTCGTGTTCTTCCTCGACGACGACTGTCTGCCGCACCCCGGCTACTTCGCCGCCATCCGCGACGCGTTCCACGCCGATGCGGTGGGCGAGGTGGGCGCGGTGGGGGGAACGCCGGTGAACGAGCTGGATCGTCCGCTCTCGATGCGATGGCGCGCGCGCCTCGCGCTGCGGCTGGCGCCGCGCGACGGCGAGCCGGGGCGCTGGTATCCGTCGGGGACATCGGTGCCGCGCGCGCTCGCCCGCCCCTTCGCCGGCGTGCGGCGCGTGGACGTGGTGCCGGGGTGCGCGATGACCTTCCGCCGCGAGGTGCTCGAGCGCCACCGCTTCTCGTCGTTCTTCGACGGCTACTCGCAGGGGGAAGATCTGGAGATGTCGCTGCGCGTGGGGCGCGAGCGCGTACTGCTCTGGTGCGGCGATGCGCACGTGACGCACGAGCACGCGCCGGGAGGGCGCCCGGACGCGATGCGGAAGGGGAGGATGGAGGTGCGCAACCGCTGGTTCATCTGGCGGCGGCACGCGCCCCGCGTGCCGCTCCGCGAGCGCGCGCGCTTCTGGCTCGACATCGCCTTCGTGTTCGCGTGGGATCTCGCGAGCTTCGCGCGCGCGCCGCGACGCGCGCACCTGGCGCACGCGGTGGGGGTGGCGCGCGGCGCCGCCGAGTGCTGGCTGGCGCCGCCGACGCACCGGGAACCCGCCGCGACGCGCGAGTACGCGGCGGTGCTGCGCGAGCTGGGCCGTCCTCAGCCGGCGAGCAGCGCGTCGTAGACCGCCATCACGCGCGCGGCCATGGCGTCCATGGAATAGCGCGCGCGCACCCATGCGCGCCCGGCGCTCCCCGCCGCGGCGGCGGCCGCCGGGTCGCGCGCGAATCGCTCGAGCGCCGCGACGAACGCGCACACGTCGCCGTGCGCCACCACCGTCCCCGCGCCGCTCGCGCGCACGGTGGCACCGCACTCGCCCACGTCCGTCACCACCACCGGCAAACCAGCGGCGAGATACTCGAGCAGCGCGAGCGGGAGCCCCTCCCAGCGCGAGGTGAGCACACCGGCGCGCGCGGAGGCGAGCAGCGCCCACACGTCCGGCCGCTCCCCCACGAACTCCACCCGCTCCGCGAGCCCGGCGCGCGACGCCTCGGCGATCACGCTCGCGGCGTACGCGCCGTCGTGCCGGCCGATCACCAGCCAGCGGAAGTCGGGGAGCGATGTCGCGAGGCGCGCTGCCACGGCGAGCGCGAAGGCGTGGTCCTTCTCCGGCGTCACGCGCGCCACGTGCGCGATGGCGAACGTGCCGCGCTCGCTCGCCGCGCGGACGGGCGCTTCGGGGACCGCCACCGCGTTGAGCAGCATCTCCACCCGGTCCGCCGGTACCCCCACCCACTCGCGCGCGTAGCGCGCGAGCCGCTCGGAGACCGCGAACCAGTGGTCGACGCGCCCGAGTCCCACGCGGTCGAGCGTGCGCAGCCCGAGCGACGATTCCACCGGACCGTGATGGTCGTGCATGACGTGCCGCCACCGCTGGCGGAAGAGCGCGCGCGACAGCCGCGCGAAGTACGCCGCGGTGCGCGTGTGCGTGTGCACGATGCCGATTCCCTCTGCCTGCACGAGGCGCGCGAACCGGCCGAGCGCCGCCACGTCGCCGCGTGACCGCCGGCCGAGCGAGTGCAGCGCCACCTCCGGCCGCAGCTCGCGCGCCAGCTCCCCCGGCTCGCGCGTCACGATCACCTGCGCGCGGTAGCGCGCGGGATCGATCGCGTTCGCCAGCGCCACGAGCACCCGCTCGGCGCCGCCGCGGGCGAGGGTGTCGATGACGAACGCGACGGAGGCGCGGTTCGCGGGGCGCGGGGCGCGGGGCGCGGGGTGCGGGGCGCGGTTCGGGGAGCGCGGGATGTGGGAGGTGGGCCGGTCGGGAGGGGACGCCGTCACGAGGCGTGCTCCGCGCCGGCGCGAGGGGCATCGCCGTCGCCGCTGCCGTCGCCGCTGCCGTCGCCGCTGCCGTCGCCGCTGCCGCGTGCCGCGCCCCGCATCCCGCGCCCCGCGCCCCGCGAACCGCGCCCCTCCAACCACGGCCACCTGGTCAGCAGCACCGTCTCCAGCCGCTCCGCGAACGACTCGAGCGACAGGGGGTCCACGAGCTGGAGGGCGCGCGCGCTCATCGCCGGCAGCTCGGTGGGAGAGCGGAGCAGCGCCCGCAGCGCGGTGGCGAGCGCGTCGGGATCGGGAGGGAAGGTGTGGCCGGCGCCGGTGCCGTCGAGGATCCACGGGACGATGCCCGCGGCGGCGCCGAGTGGGATGGCGCCGTGCGCCCACGCCTCGACGATCACCTTCGGCCACCCCTCCTGCGCGCCCGGCATGATCACCACGTGCGCGCGCGCGTAGTGGTCGAGCACCCGGTCGAAGGGGAGCGCGCCGGCGAGCTCGACGCGGTCCGCGATCCCGCCGCGCTCAACGATGTCGCGCAACTTCCCCTCCTCGGGGCCGGCGCCCACGAGCGTGAAGCGCCAATCGAGCGACGGGTCCGTCTCCCGCAGGCGGGCGAGTCCGCGCAACGCCAGGTCGAGCCCCTTCTCCGGGAGCAGCCGTCCCACAGCGAGAATCCGCCACGGCGGCCGCCACTCACGCGTGGCCGCGCTCGCCGCCGCGCGCGCGAGCTCCGCGCGCGTCATCTGCGCCGGAAGAAACGAGATGAGATGCGGGGCGGGGGAGGGACCGTACACGAGCGTCGGCGCGCGGCCGCGCTGCACGAGGTGGCGCTCCACGGTCCTGGGGAGCCGCTCGCCGTCGAACGCGCCGAACAGCCCCGCCCATTTGGTGATCGTCGGCACGGCGATCGCGCGCACGAGCACGCGAGCGACGAGCGCCGGATGCCCTGGGCTCCGCAGCAGCACCAGGTCGCTCTCGCGCAGCAGCCGCGCGATCGTCGCGGCGAGCGCCGGCAGCTGCGTGAGTCGCCGGAGCTGCGCGCGCGGGCCGAGGGCCAGGGTGTAGCGCGCGGGGATCCACTCCACGTTCGTCGCCGCGTACGCCGCCAGGTTGCCGTGCCCCGGCCCCTCCCCCTCCGGCGCGCACACGCGCACGCGGGCGAAGAGCCGAGCCCACACTCCCATCTCGCGCACGTACGGCTCGTACGCGCGCGCCGCGCCGTCGTCGCCGCGCCAGTGCGGCACGTGCGTCACCACGCCCAGCGTGGCATCGAAGCGCGGCGCCGAGTCCACCCCAGTCACGGCCGCCACGTCGCCCCGGCCGGCGCGCTCCCGAGCGGCGTCGCCATCCACGCGCCGGCCGCGGTGCCCGCGCCGCGCCTCACGTCTCCCCCGCCGGCAACGCCGGAGACTCGTCAGGCGCCGTGCCGTCGTCGGCCTCGGCTGCATCGGGGCGCCGCACGTGCGCGCGCACGCGTGGTCGCGCGGCGGAGCGCCGGCGCGCTCGCGCGCTCCACATGGGGCTGGCCAGCAGCGCGAATCCCAGGTACATCCCCGATTCGGCGTCCAGCCCCGACACCGTGAGCCCCACCAGGCAGAAGCCGAGCGTCCCCACGATCGGCATCACCTCGCCGGTGGCTGTCCAGTGCCGCACCCCGATCCCGAAGAGCGCGCCGAGCCCCACCAGCAGCAGCCCGAGCCCCAGCGCGCCCACCTCCACGCCGAACTGCAGGTAGATCGAGTGCCAGTCGAACACGAGGCCGGGCTTGAGCTTGATGCGGGGGTCGTGCGCGGAGAAGCGGGAGTACACCACCGGGCCCCGTCCCGGCCCGTACCCCCACGGCGGCGCCGCCTCCATCACCGTGGGGAAGAGCACCCACTGGTCGGAGCGCCCGCTGGTGCGGTTGCCGAGGGAGCGTTCATCGTTGAAGGTGCGGTCGAGGAAGATCGACACGTCCTTGCCGCGCGCCGAGTGCAGCACCGCGACGCCGCCGAGCAGCATCACCACGAGACCGATCAGCGCCACGCGGCGGCTGCTCCGCTCGAGCAGGACGATGGCCATCACCCCCGCGCCGGCCACGAGCCAGCTTCCGCGTGAGGTCGAGAGCAGCAGCAGCGCGCCGACGATCGCCATGAGCGCCACACGCAGGGCGGTGTTGCGCTGCAGGAGGAGCCACCGGCCCCGCTCGGCCATCACGACCAGGAGCAGGAGCGCGAGCGGGAGCCCGTACGAGATCGGGTTGCCGAGATTGACGCCGCCGATGGTGGCCGATCCCAGCCGGTCGCCGGAGGGAAGGAAGGCGATGCCGATGACGACGATCGTGCCGAGCAGCGCGTAGAGCGTGGTGGCGAGGTACGCGCGGTGCCGCGCGAGGAGCACCACCGATGCCGCGCCCCCCGCGAGCTCGAGGGTGCGCAGGTTGGCGTAGTAGTCGCCGGTGAGGACGACGCTCGAGATCCAGTAGAGCGCCGCGATGTACGAGATCCAGGCGAGCCTGTGCCGCAGGAAGAGCGCGAGGTGCCCCGGCGAGCGCGCGAGCAGGATCGCGAGATTCCCCACCAGCAGCACCACCACCGAGTTGTAGAGGAAGAGGTTCCGCAGGAGCATCAGCGCGGGGACGGCGCCGATGGTGACGGCGAGCGCGGTGAGCTGGCGCCCGAGCACGTGGTCCACCAGGAGCGTGAGGAGGAGCGAGGCGAACAGCCACCTCGCGCCGAGCGCGGGGGTGCCCGCGGCGACGAGCGCCATGGCGGGGACCACGCACGCGGCCACCTGCCAGAGGATCGTCCGCTCGAGTGTCACCTGTCGCGCGGACCGCGGTTGCATCTCCGGGCCTGATGCCCGTGCACTGCTGGCCATCGTCGCTACCTGACGGATGAGTCCGGGGCAGCCGGACCGTACGCCGTGCGCCGAAGAGCGGAAAGCGGGTGGCGGCGCGCGAGCGCCGTCACCCGTGGCAAGTTGGTGTGCGGAGGGGAGAACGGCAAGAACGGCCGGGGCGCGGCATGCGGGGCGCGGGGCGCGGAGTAGTGATGAATGCGATGAGGGGGCCGCGGGCGAACCCGCGGGCCCCGCAAGCCCGGACACAAGAGAACATAGATAACCGCGCCCCCACCCCCCCAAACCCCAGCGGTAGATGTG
>CAMLEQ010000242.1 GCA_946479015.1 uncultured Gemmatimonadota bacterium
GACGACAGCGACGCCCCCCACGCCAGGTGCATCCCCAGCACCAGGCCGGCCGCGATGTACAGCACGGCCTTCACCGCCGTCCACACGAAATTGTAGCCGATCAATCCGGCGATGATCGACGGGAGCGACGCGCGGGTGCTCAGCAGCGCCTCGAGCGTCCCCGTCCCGATCCCCGAGCTGATCGCGGCCGGCACGGCGTTCACCGCCGTCATGAGGAAGGAGAACGCGATCATTCCCACGATCAGGAACCCGAAGTACTCCCCTCCCTGCGCGGCGATGGACTTCGCCATCGTCGGCTGGAGCGCCCGCGCCACGAAGTACATCGGCAGCACGGTCGCCAGCAGCGACACGAGCGAGAGCACCATCGACAGCCGGTAGCTCAGCGACGTCCGCCAGCTCGCGCGGACCAGCGCGAACGCCTCACGCATCGCCCGCCTCCCGCCGTCCGCGCTGCACGATCCGCTCGATCAGATCGGCCAGCGAGAGGTTCACGCGCTCGAACCGCGACACCGACACCCCCTGCTCCACGAGGAACGCCACCACCTGCGCCGCCCGCTCCGCCCCCCCGGGAATCTCCATCTCCACGCGCGTCCACCCATCCTCGTCCACGCCACGCTCCACGATCCCCACCGCCACGCCCCGCTCGCCGAGCGCGGCGATCCCCGGGTGCGCCGGGTCCTTCGTGAACAGCCGGTAGCGCTCGTCCCCGATCTCGCGCGACAGCCGCTCCGCCGTCCCCGCCGCGAGCAGCCGGCCGCGGTCGAGCACCGCCACGCGGTCGCACAGCTCGAGCGCCTCCTCGGCGTTGTGCGTGGCCAGCAGCACGGTGCACCGCTGCCGCCCGCTGATCTCCTCCCGCAGGAAGGTGCGGAACGCGCGGGCGGAGATGGGATCGAGGCTGCGCGTCGGCTCGTCGAGCAGCAGCACCCGCGGACGCGCGATCAGCGCTCGCGCGATGAGCAGCCGCTGCTTCATCCCCGAGGAGAAGGAGCCCACGATCTTCTCGCGCGCATCCTCCAGCCCCACCACGCGGAGCAGCTCCTCCGCGCGGCGCCGCGATTCCGCCCCGTCCAGTCCCTGGAGCGCGCCGTACAGCTCGAGGTTGGCGGTCGCCGTCAGGCGCCAGTACAGGCTCCGCTCATCCGCGATCACCGGCGCGAGCACGCGTCGCACCGCGGCCGCGTCCTGCACCACGTCGTATCCCGCGATCGTGGCCGTCCCCTCGTCGGGGATGATGAGCGTCGCCAGCATCTTGAACAGCGTGGTCTTCCCCGCGCCGTTCGGGCCGAGGAGCCCGAAGAACTCCCCCTCGCCGATGGACACGCTCACCCCCTGCACCACCTTCACCCAGGTGGTGCGGCGCGGGTGGCGGATCATCTCCGCCCACCGCCGGCGCTCGGGAAAGCGCTTGCCGAGCCCGTCGAGGACGACGGTGGGCGCGCGGCTCGTGTTCGGCGAGAGCGGCTCCGTGCGCGCGATGGCGGCGCTGCCGCTCATGCGGCGCTCCCGGCGGCGGATACCGCCGCCGGCGCCTCGTGCCAGGCGAGAAGGGTGGCGACGATCTCTCCGAGGCGGTCGAGCCCCGGCATGGTGTCCAGCCGGTAGACGGGGACGGACTCCGCCAGCGTGGCGGCGCGCTCGAACACCACCGGCGCCTCGGAGCCGCCGAGCAGCCCGGCGAGCGCGGAGTGGCGGACCAGCGAGAGCGCGGCCGGCACGCTGGGGAGCCGCGTGCGGCGCGCGGCCTCGTCCATGGTCGCCCCCGGCGCGAGGGGGGCGAGCAGGTAGATGGCGGCGAGCGGCTGCCGGTCGAAGGTCACCAGCTCCTCGGGGAGATCGCGCACCAGGTGCTTCTCCCCGGCGCGCACGCTCCCCTGCTCCACGCCGAACATCTCCGCCGAGTCGTCCCAGAGCTTCACCACGTGCACTCCCGGCACCGCCACCGGCGCGGGCCCCAGCTCCACCGGGAGCACGTCATCGGTGAGCAGCCGGCCACCGGCGCGCGAGAGCGCGAGCGCCAGCGTGGACTTCCCGTGGAACTTCGGCGCGAGAAAGGCGACCGCTCCGCCGGCGAGCGCCACCGCGCTCCCGTGGAGGCAGAGCGCTCCGGAGGCGTGCAGCGCCGTGGACAGCACCAGTCCGGTCACGTCGGCACGCACCGCCCCCGGGGCGGCGTTCGGGCCGCGCGACCAGACGATTCGCCGTCCGTCGTCGCTGATGTCGTAGTCGCCCGTGTCATCGAAACGGACGCGGAATCCGGTGGCGTGGCGCAGCAGCGTCACGCCGCATCCCGGAACGACCGCCGTCGAGCCGAGCTGCTCCGCGTCGGGGAGCTCGGTGAGCGTGGGTGATGTGGTGAGGGTCCAACTGGCTTCGCGAGGTGGAGCGGCCGGCTCGCGGAGCTCCGGAAAGGTGATCTCGGAGCGGAGAGTGCCGCCGAAGATCGTGTAGTGAGGCATGCCGAGGGGGAACGCGGTCGGAGGCTGCCGGCCAGAAGCCGGCAGCCTCCCACCGGACCGGATCAGGCCGTCGGAACCGAGCTGGTCTCCCGGCACGGCGGACCCTCCGGGCCCCCGCACAGCTCGTTCCCAGTGCCGATCCCGCAGATGGTGAACCCATCCGTGGAACCGTTGAAACCCACCTGGGTGAGTTCGCGGAACGTCCCGAAACGCTCCACTCGTGGCTTCTGATACACGCGACGCCTCCCTGTGTCGTGTGCTACCGGGCCCCTTGCCCGGCGGAAGTACGGCCCCCATGGCCGTCAGTACAACAGTCCATCGTCACTACTGCTACTGCAAATCTAACGTACCGCCACGACTCCAGGCTCGGTCGGAGTTGCCCCGACCGGCACATCCGTCGGGGGGAGCCGTGCTCGGAGCCAGAGCTCCGTCTGCAGCGTGAAGAACAGGTTCACGCCCAGTTGCCCCGCACCACCCCTCAGATATTCCCTGCACGACTCGCGGAATCCCTCTGCATCGATTATTCCAGCGCGCACGAGCAGCGAATCGTGTAGCATCTCGTCCAGCAGCGCAGGGAACCGCTCGCGCATGGATCGGTCGAAATAACCGCCCGTCACCCCAGTGCGCGACGCTCTCGGCGCCAACACGCGCTCTGGTAGCAGACCTCGTACCGCTGCGCGGAGAAGTCGTTTGGTTTCCCGACCGCTCGAGCGCTCCCAGCGGGGACGGGTGCAAGCGAACTCGATCACGCGGCGATCGTAGAGCGGCGAGCGGATCTCGACCCCCTCCTCGAGCGCGAACGACGACGCCAGGCCGAACACGCGCGGAAAGTACGGGTGGGTCAGGTACCATTCCGTTTCATACGCGACACACGTGACGCGCCCACGCTGCGGCGTGAACGCACGCTCCCGCTCCTCCAGGCGGTTCCGCCGCGCGAACCCCTCGTCGAGCCACGTCGGCACTCGACGCTCGAGGTAGCCCGTGAGCGGGCGCCCTCCCCGCAGCACCCTGGCGAGCGCGAGCGCCGGCGAGGGGAGGAGCGGCTGCACCGCCCAGCGGAAGAAGTTGCGGAACCCCGTCCCGCGCAGCCCCTTCTCGCGCCATTCACGCGCCAGCTCGCGCCACCGTCCGGCGCGCAGCAGGTCGGCGAAGAACACCTCGGACACCTGGAAGAGCTGGTCCCCTCCCACCCCTTCCAGCGCGACGCGCGACCCCACGGCGCGCGAGCCGCGCGCGAGCGAGCGATGCCACATCTCGAACGGATGCGCGAACGGCTCGTCCCGCCCTGCAGCTCGCTCCGCCGGGTGGTCGAAGAAGGGGACATCCCTGATGTCCACCCAGTGCACCGGCACCGACCAGTGGTCGGCCACCGCCTGGATGAGCTCGTCCTCGCGCCCCGGGTCGCCGGGGGGATAGCTCATCGACACCGGGAGCAGCTCCCGCCCCTTCCCCTCCGCGCGCGCTCCCTCCTGCCCCGCCCCGAACACCGCGGTCGAGTCCCAGCCACCGCTCAACCATACGCTCGTGGGGGCGCCGGATACCGTGCGCTCCATCACCGATCGCGTAAGCAGCGCGCGCAGCTCCTCCGCGCCCTCCTCGAAGGAGAGATCGCTCCGCTCCTCGATCTTCGGCGGGCGCCAGTGACGGAACAGCTCGGCGCGGCCGCTGCCGCGGCGCGAGAGCGTCCACCCGGCCGGCAGCGCGCGTACGTCGCGGTAGCACGTCTCGTGGCTCGCGGCGAACAGCCCCCCAGCAGTCTCCGCCAGGGACGTGAGGTTCAGCTCGCTCGAGCAGCGCGGGTGCACCACGACCCCGCTCACCATCGACGCGATGATCAGCGTGTCGCCCGCTTCGGCGTAGTACAGCGTGCGCTTGCCGGAAAAGTCGCGCGCCGCGCAGACGCGGCGCGTCTTCGGGTTCCAGACGATGAACGCGAAGTCGCCCTCGATGCGATCGGCGCAATCATCGCCCCAGGCGTGGTACGCGGCGAGCACGAGGTGGCTCGCGGTGTCGCCGCCGACCGGGATGCCGCGGCGCCCGAGCGCGCGCCGGAGGTCGTCGCGGTAATAGACCGAGGCGTCGGCGGCGACCACCAGATCGTCGTCGCGCAACACGAGCACGGGACCGGAGAAGTCGGGGTGCAGCTCCCAGTCGTGGCGCGCCACGGCGAGCACCGCCCCCTCCCCGCTCCATACCTCCCCCCTCTGGTCGCCGCCGCGCGCGCGCATCGCATCGAGCATCCGGCGGGCCTGCTCCGGCTCCGGCCGTCCTCCGGGGGTGAAGATCCCGGCGATCGCGCTCACTTCGCGTCCAGCAGGCGCACGTCGGTGAGCTCCGCGAACGAGTCCACGTGCTCCTCACTGTCCCCGATCACGCGGTCCCCGTACTCCACCCAGGCGTGGGCCAGGAAGCGGTTGCCGCGCACGCGCACGCCGATGCGGATCCGGCTCCCCCGGATGCCGCGGCGCTCGAGCATGCGGTTGATGGCGACGGCCCGCACGAGGCAGAGCGGGTGGAAGATCCCGTAGTCCGCGGCGCGGCTCACCGCCAGCGCGAGCCGCGCGGCCCGCGGATCGGGCACGAACGGCCCCTCCGCCTCGGTGCGGCGGGGCGCGTCGCTGGACACCAGACGCCCGGTGGGGCGGGTGGAGACGAGGATCTGCGCGGCGATCAGCTCGACCTGCGCCTGCAGCAGGTCAACCCACTCGCGCGGAGTGAGCTTCGCCAGTTTCCGAAGAGACCTTCTCGTCACTCTGCTCATCCGACTGCCCGGGCGGCGGGGGAAGAACGAGGTGGTGCGACGCCAGCTCCGTCAGGAGCTCGCGGACGTCATCACGGATCACCTGGGGATCCGCATCGGGATACTGCGCGGCGATCGCGGCGCACAGCTCGTCGAACGTGCCCGACACGGGTGGGAGCAGGGCCCACACCTGTGCGCCCACGGCGTTCAGCCCGAAGTACACCTCGTCCTCGGAGGAGAAGAGTACGGCGCCATCGGACAACGCCTTGAAGATCACTTTGGGATTTGCGACCGGCAGCATTCAGTCCCCTGCAGACGGATACGTGGCCTCACGCGCGACGCCGTCCAACCGCACCCACGTCGGTGCCCCTGCGGCGGTGTGGAACGGTCCGACCTCCGCTTCGTAGCAATGACTCGCATTGCGCCTTGCCCCGAGCACCGACCGTGCCATGCATCGCGCGCGGCTCGCTCCCGCGACCGTGTCGGCGACCATCCGCACCATCAAATGCTCGTTTCGCTTCCACTCGAACATGCGGCACGACCAATGTGCGATGAGGATCGTACGCCACATCGAGTGCGCACACACCACACCACCACACTCGCCGCCCGCTGGTGCCCGCGTCGCCGAAGTCATCCCTGCCGACCCGCTCCGCCTGACCCCGCCTGGAGCAACGCAAGAGCCATGCGACAGCGGATTGGACAGCCCACTACACGATGCCCTGCGGTCTCGGACGGGGCAAGCGTGTGTCGAGCTGGGCTAATGGGCGGCGACCGGCTCGAGGATCTCCCGGACCCGGCGTATGAACACCTCCACGAGGAAGGGCTTCTCGATGTACGAGGCGCCCTCCGCGAGCACGCCGTGCGTGGAGACGGCATCCTCGGTGTAGCCGGACATGAACAGCA
>CAMLEQ010000243.1 GCA_946479015.1 uncultured Gemmatimonadota bacterium
TGTTCGTGCCGCTCCCCGCCTCCCGCGCCCCGCATCCCGCCGTTCCCCCCCGGCCCCCAGCCCCTGGCCCCTGGCCCCTGGCCCCTACTCGTACCGCAACGCCACGATCGGATCCAGGTGCGCCGCGCGGCGGGCGGGCCAGACGCCGAAGATCACGCCCACGAGCGCCGAGAAGAAGAACGCCAGCACGATCGAGCCCATCGAGACGTCCGTGTTCCAGTGCATGGCGAACCGCAGCACCGAGGCGCCCCCCGCGCCGAGCACGATCCCGATGATCCCGCCGGCGATGCACAGCACGATCGCCTCGATCAGGAACTGGAGCAGGATGTTGGCGCGCGTGGCCCCGAGCGCCTTCCGGATCCCCACCTCGCGCGTGCGCTCGGTGACCGACACGAGCATGATGTTCATGATCCCGATCCCGCCCACGAGCAGGCTCACCGTCGCGATGCCCGCGAGCAGGAGGCCGAACACCTGCGTGGTCTGCTGGAACGCGTTCAGGAAATCCGCCTGGTTCCGGATCTCGAAGTCATCCTCCTTGCCGGGCGGGATGCGGTGCTCGCGCCGCAGGATGCGCTCGATCTCGGTCATCGTCTCCGGGATCATCGACTCGTTCTGCGCGAGCACGTTGATGTCGCGCAGATACTTGGTGTCCATCACCCGGAAGCGCGCGGTGTTGAGCGGGATCAGCACCTGGTCGTCCGGATCGCCGAACCCCGAGGCTCCCCCCTTGGGGGCGAGCACGCCGACCACCTCGAACTCGATCCCGCGGATGCGGATGAACTGACCCACGAGGCCGTTGGGATCATCGGGCGAGAGATTGCTCGCGGTCGTGGCGCCGACCACGGCGTAGCGCTTGCGCCCCTCGTCGTCGGCGTGCGTGAACATCCGCCCCGCGCCGATCTCGTACTTCCGCACCTCCAGGTAGTTCGGCGTGGTGCCGGTGATGTCCGTGGAGGTGTTGTTGTTGCGGAACTGCACCTGGAGCTGCCGCTGCATCTCCGGCTGCACGGCGGCGAAGATCGTCCCGCGCTGCACGAGCGCGTCGGCATCCGCCACCTCGAGCCGCGCGCGGTCGGTGGATGATGCGATCCCGCCGGTGAACACCTGCCCGGGGCGCACGGTGAGCATCGTGGTGCCGAGCGAGGCGATGCGCTCGTTCACCGCGCGCTGCGCGCCGCGCCCGAGCGCCACCATGGCGATCACCGCCGCCACCCCGATCACGATGCCGAGCATCGTGAGCACCGACCGGAGCTTGTTCGCGCGCAGCGCGCCGAGCGCGACGCGGAGGACCTCGCCGATGAGCATGGGTCACCCCCCTCCACCGCGGCTGCCGCCGCCGGCGCGCCGGTTGCCGCTGTCCTGTTGCCGCACGCCGGGGAGCCCGACGCGATTCTGGATGCGCTGCTGGAACTCGCTGCGCGACTGCTGGAGCATCGCCGCCGTGATCAGCGCCACCCGGTCGCCTTCCTGGAGACCGGAGAGCACCTGCGTCACATCGTAGTTGCCGACGCCGAGCATCACGATGCGCGGCACGAACGTGCCGTTCTGCGCCACGAACACGAGCCCGGGGTGGGGGCGCGTGTTGCCGGCCTCCGGCGTCTCCCCGCTCCGCACGGTGAGCGAGCTGTCGCGCCCCGCCCGCCGCCGTGGCGGCTGGTTGGACGCCTGCACGGGATCGGCCACGGCGCCCGTGGACGCGGTGGTCTCGGCGAGCCGGCCGTGCGCCGTCCCGGCCCCGTCCGTCCCGCCCCGCCGGCCGGCGCTCCCGGCGCCCCCGGCGCCGTTTCCGCCCCCGTTGCCACGCTGCGCCTTGAGCTGCTCCCGCACCGCCGCCGGGTCGAGCCCGAGCGCGATCGCCGCCGCGGCGGCATCGCGCGGCGCGCGCACCGCGTCGTTGGGGACCGCGAGCGCGTTGGCGCGCTGCTCCACCAGGATGCTCACGTCGCTGTTCATCCCCGGCATGAGCGCCCCGTCCTGGTTGTCCAGATGGATGAGCACCGGGAACATCGTCACGCTCTGCTGCACCGTGGCCTGCGGCGCGATCTTCTCCACGCGGCCGTGGAAGGTGCGGTTCGGGTATGCATCCACCTTGATCGTGGCCGTGAGCCCCGGGCGCACGTTCCCGATGTCGCTCTCTCCCACGAGCGCGCTGTCCATCACCGCGTTCAGGTCGGCCATCTGGAGGAGGAGCGTCCCGCCGCTCGCGGAGTTCGTGGCCGAGGCGATCACCTGGCCGAGCGACACGTCCTTCTCGATGATCGTGGCGGCGATCGGCGCGCGGATGGTCGCGTCCTCGAGCGCCACGCGCGCGATCTCGAGGTTCGTGCGCGCGGTGACGAGCTGCGACTGCGCGTTGGCGTAGGCGATGGTCGCGGTCTCGAGCTCGGGGGCGGTGATCACCCCCTGCTTCGCGAGCTCCTGCGCGCGGTCCTGCTGCGCCTTGGTCACCTTGATGTTCGCCTGCGCCGCCTGGAGCGCCGCCACGGCCTGGTCGTAGCGGTTGCGCACGTCGCGCGGGTCGATCTGCACGAGCAGGTCGCCCGGCTTCACGTGCGCGCCCAGCTCCGCCGGCATCTTGATGATCTGCCCCGACGCCTTGGAGCGGACCTGCACGGCGTTGATCGGCTGGACCACCCCGGTGGCCTCCACGTCCACCACGATGTCCTGCTTCGTCACCTCGGCGGTCTGGATCTGCGGGCCCTGCGGCTTCTTGCGGCCGCACGCCGCCAGCGCGAGCGCGGCGGCGGCGAGCACGGCGGGTCGTCTCACGAAGGATCTCCTCATGGCGCGCCGGTGGTGCCGAGGGGCTGTCCCACGAGCGCTTCGAGCTGCGCCTTGGCGACGCGGTAGTTGAAACGGGCCTGGATGAGCGCCGCGCGAGCCTGGATGAGCGCGGTCTCGGAGGTCAACACGTCGAGCAGCGTGGAGGCGCCGAGGTCGTAGCGCTGCTTCTGCACGCGCAGGTCCTCCTCGGCCGCGGCCACCGTCGCCGACTGGATGGTCACCTGCTGCTGGGCGGTCCGCACCGCGCCCAGGTACTGCACCAGGTTCTGCTTCGCGAGGAGCCGCGCGTCGCGCAGCGATGCCTGCGCGTTCTGCTCGGTCACATCCGCGCGGGCGATCTGCAGCTCGCGGGAGAACTGGTTGAAGACGGGCCACGACAGCCCCACGCGGAACTGGTTCTGATACTCGTAGCTGTCGATGGAGGTGCCATTCCCCGACAGGCCGAAGCCGGCCGAGAGGGTGGGGAAGTAGCTCCCGCGCGCGGCGCGCGCATCGGCCCGCGCCGCGCTCTCGTTCGCTTCCGCGAGCCGCACCGCCGGGCCGCTCTCCGCCCAGCGCGCGAGCGCCGCGCTGTCGATCGGCTGGAGCAGCTCGCCCACCGTGTCCTCGGGCGCGGCGGTGACGGTGTACGGCGTTCCGACCAGCCGGGTGAGCGTGGCGTTCGCCGTCTGGAGGTCGTTCTGCGCCGTGACCAGCGCGAGCTGCGCGTTCCCCACCTGGATCACCGATCGCAGCGAGTCCGACTTCGTGGCCGTGCCGGCGTGCAGCTTGAGCGTGGACGCCTGGAGCTGTGCCTGCGCCTCCGCCAGCTGCGTCCGCGCCGCGGAGTCGGCCTCGCGCGAGGCGAGCACGGCGTAGTACTGCTGCTTCACGAGCAGCGCGGTGGCGTAGCGCTGCGAGACGTCGTTGGCGACCGCCGCGTTCACCTGCGCGTGCGATGCGCGGAGCTGGTTGATGCGCGCGCCGCCATCGAACAGGTCCAGATCGAGCGACAGGCCGTTCCCGAACCGCCAGGGGCTCCCGACGGTGATCAGGGCCCCGGTGGTGGGATCGACCCGCTGGCTCGTCGCACCCGCGCCGCCGAGGCGCGTGGACGACGCGCTCAGGGTGAGGGAGGGAATGAACGCGCCGTACGCCGCCCGCACCTGTGCCCGGCTCGTCTGCAACTGGCCCAGCGCCTCGACGTTGGATGGCGCGTTGCGCTGGGCGAGCGCGACCGCTTCATCGAGGGGGATCGGGCGCGCGGTGGTGTCCGACGGCGTCTGAGCGGCGAGCGCCGCCGGCAGCGCCAACGCCATCACGAGAAGCTTCATTTATGTGCGGCCTCGTCCTGCCGCTTCGATTCGTCGATCAATTGCTGGAAGCGCGGCTTCTGCCGCGCGTCCAGGAGCTTGAAGATCTCGGCGCGCGCCGCGATGCGGATCGAGTCGAGCTGCGGGCGGACCGGCGCGATCACCGCGCTCATGTCCCGGTGGCGCTTGTCGAGGATGCTGTCCACCGCCGCGCGCTGTGTCGTCGTGAGGTCGAGCTGCTCTCCGAGATACTCGCGGAGGCCGACGCGATCGCTCGCGCTGCGACAGACGTCCTTCACCAGCAGGCGGTCCACGGTGAACCCCACCGCGCCGCCGACCACCAGCGTGCCCACGAGAAAGACGAGGGCAAGGGCTTTCGAGCGCTGCATGACCGCTCCGAAGGGTCAGGGGGCGATGACGTAGCGCAGCGTCGCTTCGCGCTCCGAGCCGGTGCCGCTCTCGGTGGCGATCTGCAGCGGCGCGGTGCGCGGCGTCTCGATGATCGTGTGGTATGCGACGAGCGCTTGCGCCTCGCGCGACCGGGTGAGCGCGAGGCTGGCGATGGCCAGCGCCAGCCCAGCGGCCGCGACGCCGATGCGCGCCCACCGCGCCAGCGGGAGCGACCAGTCGCCGTCCTCGTCGCGGAGGCGCCCGATGATGCGATGGGCCAGTCCGTTCCAGTACGCCTCGTCCTCCGGTGCCGCGTACAGCGCACGCAGCTCCCGGGTCAGGTCGTCGTCGCGTCCCTGGGGTCCGATGCGTGGTTCGAAAGTCATCGCTCGCTCCGTAGATCGCCCAGCCGCCGCCGCAGGGCGGCGCGGGCGTGATGCAGGTCCGACCGGGCAGTGCCCTCCGGGATGCCGAGCATCCCGCCGATCTCGCCGTGCGTGAATCCTTCGACATCGTGCAGGACGATCACCGCCCGCTGGCGATTCGGCAGCTCGCCGAGCCCCTCCAGCAACCGGCGCCGCAGCTCGTCGTGCTCCGCCGGATCCCGGAATGGCAGGGAGATGCTCTCGGGGAGCGCATCGGCGTCGCGCACCTTCCGGCGCCGGCCGATGTCGAGCGCGGCGTTGGCCACGATCCGGTGCAGCCAGGCGCCGAACGCCTGCTCCGGACGGAACCGGTCGAGCGCGCGGTAGGCGTGGAGGAAACCCTCCTGCACCGCGTCCTCCGCGTCCTCGTGCGTCGCGGTGATCGCCCGCGCCACCGCGTACGCCCGGCGCGCGTGCAGCCGCACCAGCGCCTCGAACGCCTCGCGGCTCCCCTGCTGCGCCCGCAACACCAGCTCACGCTCGTGAGCGCGAGCCGCCGACTCAGCGGGCGGCGGCTCGTAGGCCATGGGCGACTGGTGGAGTTGCGGCGCGGCGAGCATCACGGGTCCGGATCGGTGTCACATCCGGTACGCGAGGGGGCTCGGAAACGTTGAACGGGGGCATCAGCCCCCGCTCCCGATTCCCGCGAGCCCCAGCGCGTCGGCCGATCGTCGCATCGCGTCGATCACGAACTGCACGTGCGTGTCCAGCTCCACTCCCAGCTCCTGCGCGCCGAGGAGCACGTCCTCGCGGCTCACTCCCCGGGCGAACGCCTTGTCCTTCATCTTCTTGCGCACCGACCGGGCGTCCACGTCGTGCACGCTCCTGGACGGCTTCACGAGCGCGGTGGCGGTGATGAGCCCAGTCAGCTCGTCCACGGCGAAGAGCGCCTTCGCCATCTGCGTCTCCCGCGGCACGCCGGTGTAGGAGGCGTGGCCGAGGATCGCCTCGAGGATGTCGTCGGGGTATCCCCGATCCTGGAGGATGCGCACTCCCGCGGCGGGGTGCTCCTCGCTGGGAGAGTGCGCGGCGTTCGGCCACCGCTCGTAGTCGAAGTCGTGGAGCAGCCCGGCGAGCCCCCACCGCTCGCGGTCCTCGCCGAACTCGTCCGCGTAGGCGCGCATGGCCGCCTCCACCGCGAGCATGTGCTTCCGCAGCGACTCGCTGGCGGTGTACTCGTG
>CAMLEQ010000244.1 GCA_946479015.1 uncultured Gemmatimonadota bacterium
AAGATCCACGAGCACGACGGGAAGCCGGCGCAGGGGCTCGGCATCTTCCTCGGCGACCGGCTGGCGGTGTTCTACGACTACCAGTGCGACCTCGGCGATGGGTGGGAGGACCCGGATGTCCACCACGATCCGCCGGAGAAGCACGAGGCGGCGCTGCGCATGGGCGTGAACCTGTTCGTGTACGCGGTGACGAGCCGCCCGGTGTCGTGACGGTCGCGCAGCTCGTCGCTCGCGAGCGCACCCGGCTGGGTGCGGCGCTCCTCGCGCGAGGCGCGGCGGCGGCGCTCGCCGGCGTGGCGGTGGCGATCGCGGTGGGCACCGTGGCGCTCGGCAACGCGCGGTGGATCACGCGCCCCGGGGCGCCGCTCTTCGCGTGGTCGGTGGCGCTGGTGCTCGCGGGGGTGGCGCTCTGGTGGACGCGGCGCGCGGTGCGCCGCGCCGCGGATCCGGCGGCGGTGGCGCGCGAGATCGAGCGCGAGCGCGCCCGCCGGGCGGGCGCGGGGCGCGGCGCGCGGGCGGTGGGTGGGCGCGGGGCGCGGGGCGCGCGCGCCTCGAAGAACTTCGCGAGCCGGCTCGCGGCGTCCGAGGGACCGCTCGCGCCGGAGCTGCACCGCCGCGCGCGACGCGGCGGCATCATCGCCATCGGCGCGGCCGCGGCGGCGCTCGTCCTCCTGGGCGCGGCGCGCGCCGCCTCCCCCGATGGATGGCGCGCGGTGCGGCATCCGGTGGGCGCGCTCACCGGCTCGATCCTCCCGCCGCTGCGCATCGCCAACGCGCCGCGCTTCCTGATGCGCGGCGAGAAGCTGCGCCTCTCCGTGCTCGCGCCGGAGCGCCGCGCCATCGCGCTCCACGTGCGCGCCACCGGCGCCCCCTGGGACACGCTCGACCTGCCCGTCGCCGGCGGCACGGCGACCACCGTGCTCGGCCCGCTCGATGCCGACCTGACGGTGGTGGCCACCGACGGCCGAGCCACGAGCGACACCACCATCATCCACGTCACCGACCGGCCGTTCGTCGGCGACGTGGCGATCCGCGCCACCTACCCGCGCTACCTCGACCGCCCCGCGGAGACGATCCCGGTGGGAGAGCCCGCGCGCGTTCCCCGTGGAACGGTGCTCGCCATCTCCGGGCGCGCCTCCACGGCGCTCGCGCGCGTGGGCCTCGCACGCGAGCGCGACACGCTGCACCTCGAGCCGGACGGGCAGACGTTCGCCGGAACGTTCACGGCCTCGGAGAGCGGCCGCTGGCTCTGGTACGCGGCCGGAGGGCAGGGGCCGATCGCCGACCTGCCGCAGCCGCTCGAGCTGGAGGTGGTCCCCGACTCCGCGCCGCGCGTGGAGATCCTCCAGCCGCAGCGCGACACCGCGGTGCTCGCCACCGCGCAGGTGACGCTCGGGATCGCCGCCACCGACGACCACGGGATCTCGACCATCATGCTCCGGAGCTGGCGGCGCCTGGCGGACGGCCGCGCCATGCCGGAGGTGGCGCAGCCGCTCGCGGCGCCGAAGGCGCCGCAGTGGAGCGGCACGCAGGCGATCGACCTCTCGCCGCGCGAGCTGCAGCCCGGCGACGAGCTGCACGTGGTGGTGGCGGCCACCGACGACTCCCCCTGGCGCCAGACCGCCACGAGCCGCGAGCTGGTGCTCCGCGTGCCGACCATGAGCGAGCAGCGGCAGCAGGCGCGCGCGCTCGCCGACTCCACCGTGTCGCGCCTCGAGTCCGCGGCGCGCAGCGAGCGCGAGCTCGCGCAGCGCACCGACGAGGCGGCGCGCTCCCGCGCCGACCGCGTCTCGACCACCAGCTCGCAGTCGCTCGACAAGCCGGCGGCCGATCCTCGCGAGCACGGCGCCTCGTACCAGAGCGCGGAGGAGGCGAAGGCGCTCGCGCAGCGGCAGCAGCAGCTCCAGGAGCAGGTGCGCCAGGCGCAGCGCGATGCGAAGGAGCTGGAGCAGCGGCTCCGCGCCGCCGGCGTGATGGACAGCGCGCTCACGCAGCGGCTACGCGACGTGCAGCAACTGCTGCGTGATGCGCTCACCCCCGAGCTGCAGCGCCAGCTCGACGAGGTGATGCGGGCCACGCGGCAGCTCTCCCCCGAGGACATGCGCCGCGCCATGCAGAACCTGGCGGAGCAGCAGCAGCGCCTCCGCGAGCAGCTCGAGCGGAGCGCGGAGATGCTGCGACGCGCGGCGCTGGAGGGCTCGATGCAGACGCTGCGCGACGAGGCGCGCGACATCGCGCAGGCGGAGCGGAAGATGGCCGACTCGCTCTCGCGCGGGGCGCGGGGCGCGGACTCCGCGGCGCGCGGCGCGCAGGAGCTGAGCCGGCGGTCGCAGCAGCTCTCGAAGGATGTCTCGGAGCTATCCAAGCGGTTGCAGCAGGAGAAGGCGCAGGCCGGGCCGCAGAAGCTCGCCGGCGCGTCGCAGCGCGCGGACTCCTCGGCGCGGGCGATGCAGCGCGTGGCGCCGCGGTCGCGGCCGCAGCAGGAGGAGCTGGCGCGGCAGCCGGAGGACTCCGCTCGGCAGCCCGGCGACTCGATGCGTCCGCAGGAGCAGACGGCCGATCGGCAGTCGGGGGAGCAGCCCACGGACCAGCAGCGCGAGCAACAGCGCGCGCAACAGCAGGGGCAGCAGCAGGCGCAGCAGCAAGGGCAGCAGCAGGGAGAACGACAGGGGCAACAGCAACAGCCGCGGCAGCAGGGACGGCAGCAGGCGGGCGCGCAGCAGGGGGGCGAGCCGCAGCCGGGGCGGGAAGGGGAGCGGCAGGGGGCCGGCGAGCGCGAGGGGGCGCCGCAGCCGGGCGCGCCGGACCGCGCGCAGCGCGCGGGCGCGGCGCAGGAAGGGGCGCGTCAGATGGAGCAGGCGGCGAAGCAGCTCGGCGACGCGCGCGACTCGCAGATCCAGGAGTGGAAGCACGAGGTGACGTCCGAGCTGGATCAGTCGATCCAGGAGACGATGCAGCTCGCGCGAGCGCAGCAGTCGCTCGCCGACCGCGCGCGGCAGGGGCGCGACCAGGGGCTGCGCGCCGACCAGAGCGCGGTGCAGCAGGGGGTGCAGAAGGTGCAGGAGCGGCTGCAGCGGGCCGCGCGCCAGTCCGCGCACGTGTCGCCGCAGTCGCAGGGCGCCATGGCCGAGGCGAGCCGGCAGGTGAGCAGCGCCACGCAGCGCGCCGCCGACGGGGGCGCCCAGAGCTCGAGCCAGACGGCGCAGGCCATGGATGACGCGGCGCAGTCGCTCAATCGCGCCGCCGCCCAGATGATGCGGGACCGCGCACGCGCCGCGGGCGCGCAGTCGGCGTCAGGCTTCTCCGAGATGATCGAGCAGATGCGGCAGGCGGCGAAGGAGCAGGGCTCGATCAACGCGCAGGCCTCCGGACTTGTGCCGATGCCGGGCGGGCAGCCCTCCGCGCAGTCGATGGCGCAGGTGCGCCAGCTCGCGAAGAGGCAGCGCGGCGTGGCGGACAAGCTGGACGACGCGAGCGGCGGCGAAGGGCAGGCGGGGCAGCTCGCCAAGGAGATGCGCCAGATCGCCGATGTCCTCGATCGCGGACGCCTCGATCCATCGGTACTCGACCGGCAGCAGCGCCTGTACCACAAGCTGCTCGACGCCGGGCTCACGCTCGAGAAGGACGAGCGGGAGGACACGGGGGAGCGCGAGTCGCAGATCGCGACCACCACCGAGACGATCACTCCCGGCACGCAGGCGTCGGGGCGCGCCGCCGTGCGCTGGCGCGAGCCCACCTGGAGCGAGCTGCGCGGGCTCACCGCCGACGAGCGCCGCGCGGTGCTCGAGTACTTCAAGCGGATCAATGCCCAGCAGCCGTAGCGGCGCGCTCGTGCACGCGCTGATGCGCGCGCTGGCCCTCGTGCTCCTGGCGAGCGGCGCGGCGCGGGCGCAGCAGGGGAACGCGCTTCTCCGCGCGCAGGAGCTGGAGGAGAAGGAGCAGTACCCGGAGGCGGCGGCGGCGTACCGGCAGGCGCTGGAGCAGACGCCGGCATCGCTTCCCGCGGTGCTGGGGCTGGAGCGCGTGTACGCGCAGCTCGGCCGCTCGGACTCGCTCCTACCGGTGCTCGACCGCGCGATCGCGCTGCAACCGCGCGTGGCGGCGCTGCGCGCCGCGAAGCTCCGCACGATGCGCTCGCTCGGCGACCCCGCCCGGCTGCGCGCGGCGTTCGACGAGTGGCGCACCGCCTGGCCGCGCGATCCCGCGCCCTACCGCGAGTACGCCCGGATGTTGATCGACGACGGCTTCACGTCGCAGGCGGACACGGTGCTCCGCATGGCGCAGACGCAGGTGGGGACGGGGCGCGGCTTCGAGTACGAGCTGGCGCAGCTACACGCCGCCATGGGGCGCTGGGAGTCCTCGGCGCGATCGTGGCGTGCCGCGGTGGCCGACAATCCCTACCTGGACCAGGCGGCGATCTACTCCCTCGTCCGCACGCCGCCGGAGCAGCGCGACGCGGTGCGCCGGGCGCTCGCGCTGCCACCGTCCTCGCCGAGCGCGGTGCGCGTGCTCGCCTCGCTCGAGCTGCAGTGGGGCTCCGCGCGCGCCGGATGGGATGCGCTGCGCCGTCTCCCTCCGGACAGCGCCGCCGTGGCGGCGTGGATGGATTTCGCGCAGCGCGCCGAGGTCGCGGAGGAGTGGCTGGTGGCGCGCGATGCGCTCGCGGCGGCCGGCGGCCCGCACCCGACGGCCGAGGTGGCGGCGCGCGCGGCCGCGGACGCGATGAACGGCGGCGATGCGGCGTCGGCCGCGGCGCTCGCCGAGCAGGCGGAGCGCTCGCTCGATTCCGCGCAGGCGGCGCGGACGGTGCTCCCGGTGCACCTGCGCGCGCTCGCCGCGCTCGGCAAGCCGGCGGACGCGGAGCGCGTGCTGCACGCGTACGCCGCGCGGCTCCAGCCGGACGAGCTCGCGCGCGACCAGCGGCTGCTCGCGGCGGGGTGGGTGCGCACGGGAGATCTGGCGCGGGCGAAGGCGGTGCTCGCCGCCGCCGGCGATGACGAGAGCGATCCCGCCCAGGGGTGGATCGCGCTCTACGAGGGAGATCTGGCCGCCGCGCGGCGCGGGCTGAAGGCGCGCGCCGACGCCACGCCGGAGCAGCTCTCCGCCGTCGCGCTGCTCGAGCGCACGAAAGCCGACCGCGCGCCCGACGTGGGGCGCGCCTTTCTCACCCTCGCGCGCGGCGACACGCTCGCGGCGGCCGCCGCGTTCGAGGGCGCCGCCCGGTCGCTCCCCGAGGTGTCGTCGCTCCTGCTCGCGAACGCCGCGCGCCTGTACACGGCGCGGGGGGAGACACCGAGAGCCGTCGCGCTCTGGCAGGCGATCGTCGAGCGGAGCGCGGATTCGCCCGAGGCGCCGGAGGCGGAGCTCGAGTGGGCGCGCGCGCTCCGGCGCGGCGGCGACCAGCGCGGCGCGGTCGCGCGCCTGGAGCACCTCATTCTGACCTATCCGCAGAGCGCGCTCCTGCCGCAGGCACGCCGCGAGCTGGAGCTCGCGCGCCGATCCGTTCCACCCACGTCGTGATCCCTCGCATGAAGCTGCGCCACCTCCTCGTGCTCGCGGTCGTCGCCCTCGCGCCGGCCGCCGCCCGCGCTCAGCACCTGCTCGTCCCCATGGACGACGACCAGTCGAACCACCTCAAGGCGTACGGGCTCACCTACAACGCACTCAAGGACGGCGCGCGGGCGGAGTGGCTGCTCAACTACCGCGGAGGGGCGTTCCTGCTCCCGGACACCCCCGAGATGCGCCGCCGCGCCGGGCTCGACGGCGTCACGGTGGAGCCCGTGGACGACGCGGCGCTCGCGTCCATCCGGAATGAGATGGCGGGAGGGAACATGGAGGCGGTCCCCCTCGAGAAGGCGCCGAAGATCGCCATCTACACCGCGCCGTACACGCCACCGTGGGACGACGCCGTGACGCTCGCCCTCCGCTACGCCGGCATCCCCTACACGCCCGTCTGGGACGAGCAGGTGGAGCACGGCGACCTCGCGAAGTTCGACTGGGTGCACCTCTTCCACGAGGACTTCACCGGGCAGCTCGGGAAGTTCTACATCGCCTACCGCGGCGC
>CAMLEQ010000245.1 GCA_946479015.1 uncultured Gemmatimonadota bacterium
GATGCGCAGGCGCAATTCTACTTCAGCGAGTGCTACACGAAGTACAAGGAGTACTGGAAGGCCACGGCCGCGCTCACGTCGGCGATCATCGCCATCGAGGTGGCGACGGAGAGCGGGGTGGGCGGGGCGACGATGGAAGCGCTGTACTTCGCGTACACCACGGCGCTCGCGTGGGCGGTGATGGCGGAGTTCGAGCTGTACGTGTGCGTGGACAACGCGCGCGAGCGGGAGAGCTCCGGCACGACAGGGCCCACGAGCGGCTCCGGGAGCGGCAGCGGGTCGGAGCCGCCCAAGAACGTGTGCCTCGAGGGATCGTACGCCGCGAACTGCCAGACGCAGTTCGGGCTCTGAGGGAGGAGACCATGAGACACGTGCATCGCATCGTGCCGCTGGCGCTGGCGATCGCCGCCATGCTCGCCGTGGCGGCCATCCGGCCGAGGCCGGCCGACCCGTTGCACATCGCCGTGCTGGTGCTGGCGGCGTTCGCCGGAGCGTTCGCGCTCTCGCGCGCGCTGCTCGGGGTGGCGGCGCGGCGGATGGGGTGGCTGGAAGGGGCGGGAGGGATCCTCCTCGCGGCGGGGCTCTTCCTGGTGGGTGCGAGCGTCCTCCCGTTCGCGGGGGCGCGCGGCACCACTTTCACGTCCGTCGGTGCGGTGCTGTTCGTGGCGGGGCTCGCGCTCCAGGCGCGAGCGTTCGCCACGCGATGACGGGCGACGGGGCGCGGCGCTACTGTGTCACCAACCACTCCTTCGCCGCGCCCTCGTCGTCGAACGCCGGGATGTTCCGCCGCGCCAGCTTCACGACGCCGAAGTAGATCAGCTTGTGCAGCCCCTCCATCCCCACCACCGCGCTCGCGCGGACGTACGGGCGATTGTGCTCCACCAGCGCTCGGAGGCGCGCGACGGAGCGGGAGTTGAAGCGGAGATTCCTCACGCTCATGAGCACGAGCACGGAGCCCGGTGCCTCGCCGCGGACGATCTCCTCCGCTCGGTCGAGGAGGAGAATGGCCTGCTCGGGGTCGAGGAGATCGCGGAAATCGTAGTATAGTATGCGCCGTTTCCGGTGCTCGATGAATCGGATGCGGTCCATTGGGATGGTCGTTTGTTGGAATTCCCTAATTTGACGCCCCGCCCCCGCTCCGCGTAACTGGGCGCGGGGCGGCGGGAGCCGGCGAGCCGAGGCGCCGGCCGACCGCCAGTCACGGGTCACCACCGGTCGCTTCCACGGCGCCCATGCTGTACGCGCCCCTCATCCCGCCCTCCCTCATCCCCCCTGGCCCCCGGCCCCCAGCCCCCGACCCCCAGATGAACCACCTCATCGCCGTCTGGAACCCCTCCTACGAGCGCGACGCCATGGAGGCGCACATCGCGCTCCTCCTGCGCGCCGCGCGCGAGTATCGCGCCGGCGCCCGCGACGAGGACGACGTGTACGTGTGGTGGGGGAAGGTGCGCTCGGCCAACCGGCAGCAGCCGCTCCCGCACCTCGGCGAGATCCTCTCGCTCGACGAGCAACTCGCCGCGTCCGACGACGAGGCGCACGAGGCGCACCTCTACCTCACCGACTACCGCTCGCTCTACGTGGCGCACCTCGCCGGCATCACCGCCGACGACATGTCGGAGGAGACCGACCACGTCCCGGAGTACTACCGGGCCAAGTCGCTCTCCTGCGACTGCTGGTTCCAGCTCTGGGACATCCGCCGCGTGGTGCTCGACGACACTCCGGCCGTGGTGGAGGAGCTGAAGAAGCTGCGCAACACCCGCTACCACGACCGCCCGGTGTCGCTGTATGGCGGGATGGTGGAGCTCCCGCTCATCGCCACGCGCGCCGACGGCGCGCGCTACTTCGACCAGGAGACGCGCGACCTCCTCACCGGCGGCCGCCACTGGGTGGAGTTCGACGCCGAGCGCGGGGGAGTGGGCGGGATGCAGCGCGAGCTGCGCGAGAACCGCTTCGGCAGCTCGGCGTGGACGTCGCTCGATCCCGCGGCGCGCGCGTTCATTGCCACGGCGGAGTCGCTCTATCGCGCGCACCGCGACGACGCGGCGTTCGACTTCTCGCCGGTGATCCTCGACCTCGCCAAGGCGCTCGAGGTGCAGTGCAACGCCATCCTGCGCTCCGCGCTCGCCGGCGCTCCCGCCGCCGTGCGCACGATGCACGTGGACGGCGTGCCGGTGGACCTCTCGCGCGCCACGGCGCTGGGGCTCGGCGCGCTCGCGCGCGCGATCGGCCACGACCGCGACCGGTGCGCCTGGCTGCGCCGCGCGCTGCGCCACGGGGACTGGTTCGTCGAGAGCCTCCCGCAGGTGCTCGAGGAGCTGGCGCCACTCAGGAACGATGGCGCGCACTCGCGCCCCCTCGCGCGCGAGGACGTCGCTCCCTACCGCGAGGAGCTGGTGGGGGTGGGGCACAAGGGGGTGCTGCTCGATCTCGCGCAGGTGTCGCCGGCGCGGGGGTGAGAGCGGGGCGCCGAGAGGGGCGGGCGGACGCGACCGGACGCTGTCGGCCAGCGGGTGCGGCGGGCGCCGTTGCCTGCCGCACGCTTCTTGCGCGCCCTCTCCCCGCACTCGGGAGGGGAGGACACGCACGATGATCCGTCGCTCGCTGCACGTGCTCGGCAACGCCATCACGCGCTGGCCCGTGGCGCGCCAGATCGCCGAGGCGGGACTGGGAGACGCCGCCGTGAGCGAGCGCACCCGCCGCCTGCGCTCCCGCCTGGAAGGGACCACCACGGTCCCGAGCGTCTGCCCGTACTGCGCCGTCGGGTGCGGCACGCTCATCCATGTGCGCGACGGGCAGGTGGTGGACGTGGAGGGGAATCCCCGCAGCCCCATCAATCAGGGGACGCTCTGCCCGAAGGGCGCGGACACCTTCCAGTACACGGTGAACCCGAACCGCCTCACCACCGCCATGTACCGGCGCCCGCGCGGGACCCGGTGGGAGGAGGTGAGCCTGGAGTGGGCGATGGACCGCATCGTCCGCCTCACGCGCGAGACGCGCGACCGCACCTGGGTGGACCACGACGCGGAGGGGCGCCCGCTCCGCCACACGCCGGGGGTCGGCTTCCTCGGCGGCGCCGCGCTCGACAACGAGGAGAACTACCTCATCAAGAAGCTGTGCGTGGGCGCGGGGATCGTGTACGTCGAGAACCAGGCGCGCATATGACATAGCGCCACCGTCCCCGGTCTGGGGACTCCGCTCGGTCGCGGCGGCGCGAGCACCTTCCCGCGCGACATCGCGAACGCGAACTGCATCCTCATCATGGGGTCGAACTTCGCCGAGTGTCACCCGGTGGCGTTCCGCTTCGCGTTGCGCGCGCGCGAGCACGGCGCGACGCTGATCCACGTGGACCCGCGCTTCAACCGCACGTCGGCGCACGCCAACCAGTACGCGCAGATCCGCGCCGGCACGGACATCGCCTTCCTCGGCGCGCTCGTGAACCACGTGCTGAACAGCGAGCGGTGGCGCACGGATCCGTTCTTCCAGGAGTACGTGGAGCGCTTCACGAACGCGGCGACGATCGTCGAGCGCGACTTCAAGGACGCCGCCGAGCTCGGCGGCCTCTTCTCCGGGTGGGAGGACGACCACTACTGCCCCGACACGTGGCAGTACGAGGGGACGCAGCGCGTGGTCCACCTGCACGAGCGCTACGCCGACCTGTGCCGCATCCTCTCGCACGAGGCGCACTCGCTGCACGGCGGGCGCACGGTGGGTGGGCCGCCGCCGCGCGACCCCACCTTCCAGCACCCGCGCTGCGTGCTCCAGCTCCTGAAGAAGCACTTCGAGGCGTACACGCCGGAGGCGGTCGCCGAGATCTGCGGCGTGCCGGCGGAGTCGATCGTGCGCGTGGCGGAGACGATGCTGGAGAGTTCGGGCGCCAACCGCACCACGGCGGTGTCGTACGCGGTGGGGTGGACGCAGCACACCACCGGTCCGCAGATCATCGCCACCGCCGCCATCCTCCAGCTCCTGCTCGGCAACATCGGGCGCCCCGGCGGCGGGATCCTCGTGCTGCGCGGGCACGCGACGATCCAGGGGTCCACCGACATCCCCACGCTGTACGACATCCTCCCCGGCTACCTGGACATGCCGACGCACCTCGCCACGCACGCGACGCTCGAGGACTACATCGCGAACGTGGGCGGCTCGGCGGGGCAGTGGGGGTACGCGCGGGAGTACCTGGTGTCGCTGCTCAAGGCGTACTTCGGCGATGCCGCGACGCCGGAGAACGAGTTCGCCTACCAGTATCTCCCGCGCATCGACGGCGACTACTCGCACTTCCCGATGTTCATCGCCATCCACGAGGGGCGGTTGCAGGGGCTCTTCCTCATGGGGCAGAACCCGGCCGTCGGCGGGCAGAACGCGGGCTACCAGCGCGAGGCGCTGCGCAAGCTGCGGTGGCTCGTGGTGCGCGACATCTTCCTCACCGAGAGCGCCACGGCGTGGGAGGAGGACCCGGCGTCGTGCGACACGGAGGTCTTCCTCCTCCCCGCGGCGACGGTGCTGGAGAAGGATGGCTCGTTCACCAACACGCACCGCCTCATCCAGTGGCACGACAAGGCGGTGGAGCCGCCGGGGGACGCGCGCTCCGACACCTGGTTCGTGTACCACCTCGGACGCCGGCTGAAGGCGCTGTACCGCCGCTCCCCCGATCCGCGCGACCGGCCGCTGCAAGCGCTCACCTGGGACTACCCGGTGCGGGGGGAGACGGAGGAGCCGGTGGTGGACTACATCCTGCGCGAGATCAACGGCTTCACCTGGTCGCCCACGTGGAGCGGCCGCGCGCAGCTCCAGCACATCGCCGACCTGCGCGCCGACGGGAGCACCGCGTGCGGCTGCTGGCTGTACACCGGCGTCCACACCGGCCGCAACGTGGCCGCCGCGCGCGAGCCCGACGACTACGTGTCCCCCGGCTGGGGGTTCTCGTGGCCGAACAACGTGCGGCTGCTCTACAACCGCGCGTCGGCGGATGCGCGGGGGAATCCGTGGAGCGAGGAGAAGAAGTACGTGTGGTGGGACGAGGGGGCCGGCCGCTGGGTGGGGCTCGACGTCCCCGACTTCCCGGTGGACAAGCGCCCCGACGATCCCGGCGACCGCGACGCGTACGGCATGGCGGCGGTGGCGGGCGACTCTCCCTTCGTGATGAAGCCGGACGGGAAGGGGTGGCTCTTCTTCCCCTTCGGGATGAGGGACGGGCCGCTCCCCACGCATTACGAGCCGTGGGAGACGCCGGTGCACAACGCGCTGTACGATGGCGTGGAGCGCGATCCGGCGACGAAGGTGTACGACGTGCCGGGGAACCCGTACAACGGCGTGGAGAACCCGGACTTCCCGCACGTGCTCACCACTTACCGCCTCACCGAGCACCACACGGGCGGCGGGATGACGCGCTGGAACTCGTGGACCGCCGAGCTGCAGCCCGGTGCGTTCGTGGAGATCAGCCCCGAGCTGGCGGCGGAGCACGGGATCGCGCACCTCGACTGGGTGACGCTGCGCACCGCGCGCGGCGAGGCGGAGGCGCGCGCCCTCGTCACGCGGCGCATGCGTCCGCTGCGCATCCAGGGGCGCGTCGTGCACCAGATCGGCTTCCCCTGGCACTTCGGCGACAAGGGGCTCGTCACCGGCGACTCGGCCAACGTGCTCGCGGCGATGGTGGCCGATCCGAACGTGAGCATCCACGAGGGGAAGGTGTTCACCTGCGCCATCCGGGCGGGGCGGCGCGGCGCGCACCGCGATGGTGATGGTGATGGTGATGGTGATGGTGATGGCGACGGCGGCGGCCGCCGAGGAGCACGGCGATGATCTCGCGTCCCGGAGAGATGGGCGGCTCGGCGCGCGGCCCGGCCACCCGATCCAGCTCGCACGCCGCGCCGCCGCTGGGGACGCTCGCCGCCCGCGGGACGGAGCCCGGCGAGCCCGTCACGCAGGAAGCGCAGCTCACCGCCGGCGTGCACGTCACGCCGGGGCGCGCGTACGGCTTCTTCACCGACACCACGCTCTGCATCGGGTGCAAGGCGTGCGAGGTGGCGTGCAAGCAGTGGAACAACCTGCC
>CAMLEQ010000246.1 GCA_946479015.1 uncultured Gemmatimonadota bacterium
GTGAACTGCGTGTGCACATCCTCCGCCTGCTTCCCCAGCGCCTCCTGGTCCGCGTCGGCCGGGCTGGCGTCGCCCTCGGGGAGCGGCCTCACCGCCGCCGGCCAGGCGTAGCTCGACGGGTTGGCCACCACGTAGCGGAGGGTCACCCCGAGCGTGCCGTCCACCTTGTTGGCCATCTCGTAGCGCGTCGCGAACTGGCCGCCGGCGGAGTGCCCCGCGATCACGACGGTCTTCAGGTTCGGAAAGGTCTTCTTGTCGGCGAGCCTGCGCACGAGCGCATCCATGAAGTCGAACGACGAGAGCGTCGGGTTCGACGGGGACATGCCACCGGATCGCCAACTGTCGCCGCGTGGGGGCCACAGCACCTCGTTCGCCTGGACCGAGTCGTGTCCGGCGGCGAAGCGCGGCGCGATGACGATCGTGTTCCCGAGCGCGTTGGCGAGGAACGCCGCCGCGGTGGCCGTCTCGAAGTAATGATCGGCATTGCGGCCGGCGCCGTGGACCATGATGAGCGCGCGCGTCACGCCCGCGTTGGGCGTGTCGAGCGGGTAGGTGGAGTAGACCATCGACCGCGCTGGTCCGCCACCGTAGGTGATCCACTGCTCACAGGAGGCCGTGGCCGTGGTGCAGGGCGCGGCGGAGGAGGCGGCGGCCTGACGGCAGGAGGAGGTGGAGAATGCGAGGAGAGTGGTGGCGGCGAGGAGGAGAGTCGTTCGCATGACGGGGTTCGATCGAGGGGAGTGCTCTGGAAGGAGTCCTGCGATTGGCGCAATACTATGGGCGGGATCGCTGGCTACGCCAGGACCCTCGCCAGGCGCCGATATGCGCGCGAGCTGCGGGACCGCCAGGAAGGTGGTCATCACGGCCGTCCTCGCGTGCGAGAGGAATCCGAGAGCTCGGCGGCACGCGGTTGCCGTCGACGGGTGTTGCGCTGTATATCATCGACCACGACGATGCGGTGAGCCACCCTGGACGGACAGGAGGCAGCGATGCGTTGGGGCAGACACCAGCTCGTGATCTCGGGCGCCACAGCGTTGTTCAGCCTTGTCGGAGCACGTCACGCCGCTGCGCAGGGTGCCGCACACGGGGCGGCTCATCCCGCCGCGAGTGCCGCCTCCGCCGGCGGCGCGAAGATCGAGAAGCCGAAGATCCGCGCGGTGACCGGCGCGCACTGCGTCCTCGCGAGCGACGGCACCCTCGGCGGCGTGTTCCCGAACGACCAGGTTCACACGCTGGCGTTCACCGTCGGTCCCGGCTCGGCGATGGCCGATCAGCTGCACGCCAGCAAGGCGCCGTACAAGGGGCCGGGCGCGTACAAGAACGTCATCATCGCCGTCTACCTCGGCAAGTCGGCGCTGACCGACAGCTACATCGGCCTCGGCACCGTCACCGTGAACCCTGATCGCCGCACGGGCGCCTTCGCCCTGAACGACGGCTCGGCGTCAGGCACGTGGGACTGTGGCGCCGCTCTGCGCTGACGGCGGGAGCTCCCGCGCGTCGCGGGAGGCGTGACCTCGAACCTCGGAGCGATGTCGCTCTCATTCTTGCACGGCCCCCGCGCGAACCTGATCCCGCTCGCTCTCGTCGCGCTCTCTTCCTGCGCCTGGCACGTTCGTCTCGTGCGCCTTGCCTTCGCGAGCCGCTCCTGGCCCGCCGTTCCCGGTCGGCTCCTGCGCGCCGAGTTCGTAGAGGGCTCGCGCGGTTGGGGCGGGAGCGCAAACGTGAGCTATGCGTACGAGGTCTCCGCCCGGAAGCTCACCGGATCCCGCGTTCGCTTCGGTCCACTGTGGGGGAGCGGCTCGCTGACGGCGTCGTGGGACGTGGACGATTACCGCGGTGTGCGCGACCTCACGGTCTACTACGACCCGGACGAGCCGTCACGGTCGGTGCTGGAGCCCGGCCCAATGCCGGGTCTGTGGATCGCCGTCGTCGCGTCTGCGGTCGCCGCGGCGGTCGTGTGCTGGCTGATCGCGACCGCCTGATGCTCGATTGCGGGTACAGGATCCGCGGAGTCTGATCCCGTCCCCCGTCACCCGGCGTCGCCCACCGCCACCGCACCGCGCTCCACATTCGCCGCATCGGCACCGACGCCCTCACGCGCGCCGAGCAGCTCCGGGTGCTGATCCAGATACCCGTCCCCCCACTCGCGCATGAGCGCGAGAATGGGACCCAAGCGCCGGCCATGCTCGGTCAGCGCGTACTCGACCCTCGGCGGCACCTCCGCGTACACCGTCCGCGTGATCACGCCGGCCTGCTCCAGCTCCCGAAGCTGGTTGGTGAGCATCCGCTGGGTGACCAGAGGGAGGTGCCGGCGCAGCTCCCCGAAGCGGCGCGGGCCGTCGAGCAGGTAGTGCAGGATCCCGCCCTTCCACTTTCCGCCGATCACCTCGAGACACGCCTCTATCGGGCACCCCGCGGTGCGCTTGTACATCTCGAATCGCATGACGTCCGCTCCTGTCGGTATCGATCCTGATACTAGAACACAATTTTGTGCGTTCTTGTTGCACCGACGCGCACTTCGCTAATTGCGACTCGAGCGCTTCCCGGGGGAAGCGAGCCGGCGACGCCGGATTGCGGCCGCGCCGGATGCCAGCAATCGAGAATCGAGGAGCAATGTCACATGAAGGCGTATCGAACGAATGGTGATGGTCTGGACCGCCTCGAGATCGTGGAGCGGGAGCGTCCAGCAGCACGCGCAGGGCAGGTGGTGGTGCGCATGAAGGCGGCGGCGCTGAACCACGTCGATCTCCAGATCGCCAGGGGCGAGTTCGGCGCGCCGAAGCCCGAGCTCATCCCGCTGTCAGATGGCGTCGGCGAGGTGGTCGAGGTGGGGGACGGCGTGGAACGCGTCGCGGTCGGCGATCGCGTGGCGACGATCTTCGAGCAGGGCTGGATCTCCGGCCCGCTTCTTCCGAGCCATCCCGCGACGCACCTCGGCAATCGGATCGATGGGGTGCTGGCGGAATACGTGGTGCTCGATGCGGAAGGGGTGGTCCGCGTGCCGGATCACCTCACCGACGAGGAAGCGGCGACGCTGACGTGCGCCGGCGTCACGGCGTGGCATGCGCTGTTCGAGCTGGGAGATGTGAAGGCGGGAGACACGGTGCTCGTCCTCGGCACGGGCGGCGTCTCCCTGTTCGCGCTGCAGTTCGCGCGACTGGCCGGCGCCAGCGTGCTGATCGCCTCCTCGAGCGACGCGAAGCTCGCCAGGGCCGCCGAGCTCGGAGCGACGGCCGGCGTGAACTACCGGACGACGCCGGACTGGGAGCGCTGGGTGCTGGAACGCACCGAGGGGAGGGGCGTCGACCACGTGGTCGAGGTGGGAGGCCCAGGGACGCTCGGCCGGTCGGTGAAGGCCGTGCGCATGGGGGGTGAGATCAGCCTCATCGGCACGCTGACCGGCAACGGCGGCGATGTGCGCACGACCGACATCTTCTTCAAGAACGTGCGCGTGCACGGCGTGCACGTGGGCTCCCGCGAGATGTTCGAGCGGATGAACCGGGCGATCGCGCTGCACCGGCTCCGGCCGGTGGTCGATGAGGTGTTCCCGTTCGACCAGGGTGTGCACGCGTTCGGGCGCCTGGAGAGCGGCGCCCACTTCGGCAAGGTGGTCGTGCGCATCGCGGCGTGACGCTCGCCGGCGGCGCTCGGCCGCGGCATGCTTCATCCGACGTCACCCCTCGCCTTCGCGAGCCGGAACATGAGGAAGCTCACCACGGCCGCGCCGACGTTGTACAGCGTGGCCGTGGCGAACGCGTGGCCGTACACCGTGGGGCGCAGCGCCGGCGGGATCGCCGCCGCCCGGCCGACCGACGAGAAGAAGATCACGCCCACGATCGCCACGCCCACCGAGGTGCCCACGGTCTGCATGGTGCTCACGGCGCCGGATCCCATCCCCGCCTCGGAGTCGCGCACGGCGCCGAGGATCGCGTTCAGGGCGAGCGGGATCACCATCCCCTGGCCGGCGCCGTTGAGCATCAGGCCGAGCACCATGAGCGGCACGCTGTGTACCGCGCTCGCCGCGGTGAGCGCCGAGAGCGCGAGACCGGCCGCGAAGGTGAGCACGCCGGCGAGCAGCGCGGAGTGGCCGAAGCGGCGCGCGAGGCGGGGTCCCGCCAGCGATCCGGCGAAGAACGCGATGGCGGACGGCGTGAACACCGCTCCCGCGGCGAGGGGGGACAGCCCCAGGCCGAACTGCAGGAGCATGGTGAGCGAGAGGAAGAACGAGCTGATGGCGGAGTAGAACGCGAAGATGGCGGTCACCCCGGCGACGAAGCGGCGGTTCCCGAACAACGACACGTCGATGATCGGGACGCCGCCGCGACCGGAGAGCGCCCGCTCGTATCGGACGAACCAGGCGAAGACGAGCAGCGAGGCCGCGGGCGCGGCGATCGACCACCACGGCCAGCCGTATTCGCGTCCCTCCCTGATGGGGACGAGCAGGAGCGAGAGGCCCAGCGCGCCGGTGAGCGCGCCGCGCGCATCGAGGCGGGCGGGCACCGGCGCCCTGGTCTCGGTGATGAACAGGTGCCCGGCCGCCAGCGCCGCGATGCCGATGGGCAGGTTCACGAGGAAGACCGCCCGCCACCCCATCCCGGCCGGGTCGTGCTCGATGAGCGCGCCGCCGATGAGCTGGGAGATGGCGGCGGCCACGCCCTGGACCGCTCCCATGATGCCGAACGCGCGCCGCCGCTCGTTCCCGTCGAAGAGCACCCTCAGCGAGGCGAGCACCTGCGGCATGAGCGTCGCCGCACCCACTCCCTGCGCCACTCGCGCGGCGATGAGCATGGCGGGACTCGGCGACACGCCGCACAGCAGTGATGCCGCGGTGAACAACGCCATGCCGGCCATGAACACGCGCTTGCGGCCGAACAGATCGCCGAGCCGCGCGCCGTTCATCAGGCACACGCCGTACGCCGCGCTGTAGCCGACGATCACGAGCTGGATCTCGGCGAAGCTCGCCCGGAGGTGGGTCTGGATGCTCGGGATCGCTACGTTGACGATGAACAGATCGAGAATGGTGACGAAGTTGCCGGTGAGCAGGGCGGCGAGCGCGAGCCACCGGCGCCCATCTCCGGCGCGGGCGGGGCCGACTACGAGGCGAGGCTCCGGGGCGCGCGTGTATCGGGGCGGACGCACGGCCGCCGGGCCGGCTGCGGTGCCCTGCGGCTCGGGTGTCGTCACGGGATCTGCTGGCATCGGTGCTCCGTTGAAATACGTACGGTCGTACGTATATATTCAACGGAGGCCGGAAGTCAAGCACGCGCCGTGACGATTCACTCACGATCTCGGGAGAGATGGACGATGACGACGGAAACCGACGGACGACGGCGTCGAGGGGCGCAGGCGAGGGCGCGGATCCTCGAGCGATCGACGCGCATCGCATCCACCGAAGGGCTCGAGGGGCTCACCATCGGCCGAGTGGCGGCGGACGCGGGGATCGGCAAGAGCAACATCTCCGTGCTGTTCGGCGACAGGGAGGAGCTCCAGCTCGCGACGCTGGAGCGCGCCGTGGAGATGTTCGACGAGGCGGTGGTCCAGCCCGCGCTCCGCGAGCCGACCCCGCTGGCGCGGATCAAGGCGCTCACCGACGGATGGTTCGCGTTCGTCGAGGGCGGGGCGCTCCCCGGCGGGTGCTTCATCACCGCGGTGAGCAGCGAGTATCGAGCGCGCCCCGGTCGCATCCGCGACCGCATCAACGAGCATCGCGCGGCGGGACGGGCGCGGCTCCGGAAGCTGATCCGGGAGGCCAAGGCGTGCGGCCAGATCCGCGCCGACACGGATGACGCGCAGCTCGTGTTCGATCTGTTCGCCTGTCAGGCGGCCGCCAACGTCGCGGCGCTCATGGGCGACCGGGAGGAGTTCAGGCGCGCGCGGCGGACGACACGGGCGCGGATTCACTCGGTGGTCGCCGGGGCCGAGCGGGCGGGCCGACCGCGCTGAGGGTGCCGTGACCTTCCGATGACGCGCGTCCGATGATGCACGGGGCCCGGCGCCGCTCCACGGCGCCGGGCCCC
>CAMLEQ010000247.1 GCA_946479015.1 uncultured Gemmatimonadota bacterium
GTGTACTTCCACGTCACCAACATCGAGCAGGACTGGGACATCGTGCACGGCTTCGGCGTGCAGGGCGCGGAGAACGCGGAGCTGATCGTGCTCCCGGGCGAGACGCGCACGCTGCGCTGGGTGCCGAAGGCACCGGGGATCTACCCGTTCTACTGCACCGACTTCTGCTCGGCGCTGCACCAGGAGATGCAGGGCTACATCCGGATCTCCCCCGCCGGCTCGACCGTGGCGCTCACGGCGAACACGAGCAAGCGGGCGCTGTCGCAGGCGGCGCGCGCGGCGGCCATTCCGACCGGGAAGTGAGCATCATGCACGGGCCGAGGGCGCTCGTCGTGGCGGCGTCGATGCTGGCGCTGGCGGCGTGCGCCCCGGCCGGGCCGCGGCCGATCGCGTACGGCGAGGCCGAGTGCGACTACTGTCGCATGGGCATCAGCGATCCCCGCTTCGGCGCCGAGGTGGTGACGCGCACCGGGGCGGTGCGCGAGTTCGACTCCATCGAATGCCTCGTCTCGTACCTGCTGGAGGGGAGCGACTCGGCCGCGGTGCGATCGGTGTGGGTGGCCGACTTCCGGCGGCCGGGCACGCTCGTGCCGGCGGAGCGCGCCCGCTACCTGCGCGCGCCGGGCGGTCCGGCGAGCCCGATGGGGCTCGGCATCGTGGCCGTCGGCTCGGCGGCGGACGAGCGCGCGCTGCGGTCGGCGTTCGACGGCGAGGCGATGGACTGGACGCAGGTGCGGGGGCTGGTGCGGCACGCGCGGGTGCGAGTCGCCGCGGAGATCCCCCACCACGCGCCGGACGCGTCGGCGCATGGTGGAGCGGACGAGATCGAGGTCGCGCCCGGCGGGCCCGTCTCGCGCATCGGCGACGCCGTCCGCCTGGCGCGTCCGGGCGCGCGCATCCTCGTAGGCCCTGGCGTCTACCGCGAGCCCACCATCCTCGTGGACAAGCCGGTGCGCATCGAGGGGGTGGGACGCCCGACGCTCGACGGCGAGGGCGCGCGCCAGATCATGACCGTCACCGCCGACGACGTCACCGTGCGCGGCCTCCGCTTCGCCCACGTGGGCACGAGCTACATGCAGGACCGCGCGGCGATCAAGGTGGTGGAGGCGGCCAACTGCGCGATCGTGGACAACCAGATCGACGACGCCTTCTTCGGGATCTACCTGGCGAAGGTGACCGGGTGCCGCGTGGAGGGGAACGTGCTCCGCGCCACCAAGAGCACGGAAGCGGCGTCGGGGAACGGCATCCACCTCTGGTCATCGCGCGAGGTGCTGGTGGAGCGCAATCGCATCGCCGGCCACCGCGATGGGATCTACCTCGAGTTCGGCCGCGCCGACGTGGTGCGCGACAACGTGAGCGAGGACAACCTGCGCTACGGGATGCACTTCATGTACTCCGACAGCTGTCACTACCTCGGCAACACCTTCCGCCGCAACCAGGCCGGGGTGGCGGTGATGTACAGCAAGGTGGTGGAGATGACGGGGAACCGCTTCGAGTCGAACTGGGGGAGCGCGAGCTACGGCCTCCTCCTGAAGGAGATCGCCGACGCGACGGTGCGGAGCAACCAGTTCACGCGGAACACCGTGGGCCTGTTCGCCGACGGCGCGAGCCGGATCGACGCGCGCGACAACGCGTTCACGGACAACGGCTGGGCGGTGAAGCTGCTCTCCAGCACCTACGACGGCACCTTCATGGGGAACGACTTCATCGGCAACACGTTCGACGTCGCGACCAACGGGCGCGAGAGCGAGAACGCGTTCGCCGGCAACTACTACGACACGTATCGGGGCTACGACCTCGACCGGGACGGCTTCGGCGACGTCCCGCACCGCCCCGTGCGCCTCTTCTCGATGATCGTCGAGCGGAACGCGCCGACGCTCATCCTGCTGCGCACCCTGTTCGTGGGGATGCTCGACGCCGCCGAGCGGGTGATCCCGGCGCTCACGCCGGAGACGATCGTCGACCGGCACCCCGCCATGCACCCCCACACCGGGCGGGCCGCGTGATCACGCTCCAGGATGTCGCCAAGCGGTTCGGCCGCGTGGAGGTGCTGCGCGGGGTCGATCTCGCGCTGCGCCCCGGCCGCGTGACCGCGATCGTGGGCCCGAACGGCGCCGGGAAGACGACGATGATCAAGATCATCCTCGGCCTCGCGCGCGCCGACCGCGGACGCGTCCTGTTCGACGGCCGCCCGGTGACCGACGATCCCGCGTACCGCGCGCGCATCGGCTACATGCCGCAGATCGCGCGCTTTCCCGAGCACCTCACCGGCGTCGACTTGCTCGCCATGCTCGAGGACCTGCGCGGCGGCGCCGCCGCCGTCGACCGCGGACTCGTGGAGCGCTTCCGGCTCGAGGACCAGCTCGCGAAGCCGCTGCGCGTGCTCTCCGGCGGCACGCGGCAGAAGGTGAACGCCGCCATGGCGTTCCTCTTCCGCCCCGATCTCCTCGTGCTCGACGAGCCCACGGCGGGACTCGATCCCGTCGCGAGCAGCGTGCTCAAGGACGAGATCCTCGGCGCGCGCGCCGGCGGGCGCACGTTCCTCATCACGTCGCACATCATGAGCGAGCTGGAGGAGCTCGCGGACGACGTCGCGTTCCTCCTCGACGGCCAGGTGCGCTTCGCCGGACCGCTGGACGACCTGAAGCGCGACACGCGCCAGGTCAACCTCGAGCGCGCCATCGCGCGGCTCATGACCCGGGGGGTCGCCGCATGAACGCCACGGGCAAGGTGGTCCGCTACGAGCTGCGCGACGTGATCCGCAGCCGGTGGGTGATCGCGTACGCGCTCTTCTTCCTCCTCGTCACCGACACGCTGCTCCGCTTCGGCGATGGCGGCACGAAGGCGCTGCTCAGCCTCGTCAACGTCGTGCTGTTCCTGATCCCGCTCGTCACCATCGTGTTCGGGACGATGTACCTGTACGACGCGCGGGAGTTCATCGAGCTCCTGCTCGCGCAGCCCGTGCGGCGGCGGCAGCTCTTCGCCGGCCTCTATCTCGGGCTGGCGCTCCCGCTCTCGCTGGGCTTCGTCGCCGGCATCACCGTGCCGTTCGCGGTGCACGGACTCGACGCGCCCTCCGAGCTCGGCACGCTCGCGGCGCTCGCGCTCGGCGGGGTGCTGCTCACCGCCATCTTCGTCGCCATCGCCTTCCTGATCGCCGTGCGCGTCGAGGACAAGGTGAAGGGGCTCGGCGCGGCGATCGCGCTCTGGCTCCTGTTCACGGTGCTCTACGACGGCATCGTGCTGCTGGCGGTGCTGCTATTCGCCGACTATCCGCTCGAGCGGCCGATGGTGGCGCTCATGCTGACCAACCCCGTCGACCTGGCGCGGGTGCTTCTCCTCATGCGCTTCGACGTGTCGGCGCTCATGGGGTACACCGGCGCCGTGTTCCAGAAGCTGTTCGACACCACATCGGGCGTCGCGCTCGCGCTGGGCGTGCTGGCCGCGTGGTGCGTCGTACCGCTCGCCGTCGGATGCCGGTGGTTCCGGCGAAAGGACTTCTGACGGCCTCTCGTTTCACCACTGCACTGACGGCTCCCCGAGGAGGGCGACCAACATGTACATGACGGACACGCGCGCCATGACGGCGCTGGGACTCGCGCTGCTGCTGGCGGCATGCTCCGGAGCGGAGCGGCGCGCGGGAACGGACACCACCGGTGCCCAGGCGGCGACCGCGCCCGCGGCGCCGGCCGGCGGGCCGGCCACCCCGGCCCCCGGCGGCAAGGTGATCACCATCCAGCTCATCAGCGACGAGAAGGGGAACTACTTCAAGCCGAACGACATCGAGGCGAAGCGGGGGGACGTGCTCCGCTACACGCTCGTGAGCGGGGTGCACAACGTGGACTTCCTCCCCGACTCGAACCCCGGCGCGTCGGGACTCCCCAAGGCGAGCGACATGCTGCAGCTCCCCGGCCAGACCTTCGACGTGCCGGTCACCTTCGCCAAGGGCCACTACTACTTCCAGTGCGATCCGCACGCCCTGCTGGGGATGAAGGGGAAGTTGGAGGTGGAGGACTGATCCCCCGCGCGCTGTCGGCGGCTCCCCGACGGCGCGCGCGCGGTTGTCCCGACTGACGGAGCCTCCACGCCACGCGAGCTTCGAGGCGAATCCTTCACCCGCACCGGAGCACGCATGCCAACGGACCAACTGCAGCCCCCACGCGTTCGGCGCACCACGCTCCGTCTGCAGTTGGCCGTTCGCGCGGCGAGAGCCGCCCGGGGCGAGCCAGACCCGATCCATCGGCGCTCGCGCCAGGAGGTAGGGATGACACAGCGCTTGCTGGTCGCGACGACGGGCGGCGCCGGCAGCGAATCCGCGCTGCACGTGGCGGCCGCGCTCTCCGCCGCCAGGGACGCCGAGGTGGACGTGCTGACCGTGCTCGAGCCGACGCCCGTCCTCGACGCCGGCTTCGGTGCCGCGGTGCTCCCGTTCGACGAGATCGAGCGACAGCGGCGGAACGAGCTGCTGGCGCGCGTTCGCGCGCAGGTGGACGCCGTCGCCGGCACGACCGAGCGGTGGACGGTGCGCTTCCGCCTCGGCAGCCCCGCGCACGAGATCGTGGAGAGCGCGCGGATGCACGACGTGTCGCTGGTGGTGCTCGGCCTCGGGCGCCACGAGCCGGCGGACCGCATCTTCGGCCACGAGACCGCGCTGCGGGTCAGCCGCATGTCGCCGGTGCCCGTGCTCGCCGTGGCGCCGGGGCTGCACTCGCTCCCCACGCGCGCGATCGGCGCCATGGACTTCAGCCCGTCGAGCATCGAGGCGGCGCGCGCCGCCGCGCGGCTGATGACCGCGCCGGGGACGCTGACGCTCGCGCACGTCGCGCCGCCGCTGGACATCGAGAGCGTGGAGGCCGACACGTGGGAGCGACGCTACGCGACCGGCGTGGCCGAAGCGTTCGCGCGCCTGGCGCGGCGCCTCGAGCCGCCCAGCGGCGTGACCGTCGACCACGTGGTGCTCGAGGGCGATGCCGCGGTGGAGCTGCTCGCGCTCGCGCGACGGACGAACGCCGACTTCATCGCCGCCGGCAGCCATGGCTACAACCTCGTGGAGCGCATGCTCGTGGGGAGCGTGGCGACCAAGCTCCTGCGCTCGGCGCACTGCTCGGTGCTGCTCGCGCCGGCGGAGCGCATCGCGCGGCTCGTGCCGGACGAGCGGGGCGCCGCCGAGGCCGCCACGCCGCACGGTGGCGCCGCCATCGGCCCCTGATCGCCGCGCCCGGGACGAATCTCGCGGTCAGCTCCCGTCCTCGCGCCAGTGCTCCGGCGCGAGGAAGGGGGCGAGCGCGTACGTCACCAGCACCTCGTAGGCGCGCTGTCGGTCCACGCGGCCGGCGGTGAGAATGCCGACGGCACCGAGCCCGCGCTTCGTCTCGCGCTCGCCGGTGAGCGCGTCCATCGCGTCGCCGAGCTCCGCCCCCTGGCGCACGAGCGATGCCACCGCGGGGGGGAGCGGCATCGCGAGCGAGCCGCCCGTGCCCGCGCGCCCGTCGCGATGCACCACCACCACCCACGCGCACGTGCGCAACCCCTCCGGCGCCTCCACCACGCCCCCTTCGATTCCCACGCCGAGGTCCGCATCGAGCGCCTCGCGTGCGGCCGTGGCACGCGCGCGCGCGCCGCGGATGGTCTCCTCGTCCCCCCACGGCTGATCGCGGACGGTGGACGGGACGGCGATCCCCTCGACGATCGCCGAGGGTGCGAGCTGGGCGACCGCCGCGCGCGCGGCGGCGATCTTCACCACGTTCGTCGAGCCCACCGCCACGCGGCGGAGCGAGGAGAGCGCATCGGGCATGGTGGCGGAAGATACGCGCGGCATCGCGCACCGTCAGGGCGGCTTGCCCCGCGTGCGCGCCCGGGATAGACTAGTCTCCCCCTCGCGATCCGCCGATGATCCAATCTCTCCTCCCCCCCACCGGGCAGCCGTTCGTGTTCGTGGGCGAGCGCCTCTGGCTCGACTTCGTGAACACCGACGACGTGC
>CAMLEQ010000248.1 GCA_946479015.1 uncultured Gemmatimonadota bacterium
ACGTGCGGATGGCCGGCGAGCGGAAGATGCTGCCGATCCCCGGCTTCGACCTCGGGAACTCGCCGCGCGAGTTCACCCGCGAGGCGGTGGAGGGAAAGACCGTGCTGCTCACCACGACCAACGGCACCAGCGCGCTCGTGGCCATCCAGGGCGCGCGCGACGTGGTGGTGGCGTCGTACGTCAATCTCTCCGCGGTGTGCACGCTGCTGCGCACCGCGGCGCGCGGCGGGACGGACATCACGATCGTCTGCGCGGGACGCGACCGGCAGTTCTCGCTCGAGGACGCGGCCTGCGCCGGGCGCATCGCGCGCGGGGTCGCGAAGCGGATCCCGGGCGCGGAGCTCGGCGACGGCACGTTCGCGTGCACGATCATCGACCGCCGCTACGGCGACCGTCTCGACCAGCTGTTCGCCGATTCCGAGCACGGGCAGGCGCTGGCCGACGCGGGGTTCGGGGCCGACCTCGAGCTGTGCGCGAGCGTCGATTCGTATCCCGTGATCCCGATCTACCAGGATCGCCAGATCACCCTGCTCGGTCCCGACCGGGAGCGGTAGCCCACGTGGGTGGTGCCCAGCTGAAGCGGGAGCTCGCGGGAGTCGCGCTCCTCCTGTTCGCGGTCTTCCTCGCCGGCGCGGTGGCGGCGGGCGTGGGGGGCGCGATGGGCGGCGGATCGTGCTGGCACGCGCGCAGCGCGCTCGGCCCGGTGGGCGCGTGTCTGCGGGCGTCGCTCGTGGTCACCTTCGGGCTCCCGGCCACCGTGCTCGTGCCGCTCGTCCCGGCCGTGCACGCGCTCCGCCTGTTCGGTCGCATGCGCTCCGACACGGACCGGTCGTGGATGCTCTTCCTCGTCGGCGTGGTGCTGCTGCTGCCGGTGGGACTCGGCCTGGCGCTGCACGTGGGGCGGGAGCGGAGCATTGCCGCCGGGGTGTGGGGGGGGCTGCTCTCGTTCTACGCGCGCGGGGCGTTCGGCTACGTGGGCGCGTGGATCGTGCTCGCGCTCGCGCTGAGCGCGCTCACGGTGGTGACGCTGGCATGGAATCCGATTCGCATGCTGGTGGGGAGCGGCCGTCCGGCGGCGGGGGGCGCGCTCGCCGCCGGCGCTGCCGAGGCGGCGGTCGCCGCCAGCGAGCGCCCCAGGCGGCGCCGCAAGAAGGGAGAGGCGGAGGAGGGGGTCACCGCGCTCCTCGAGCCCCCGCCGGAGGAGATGCCGGCGATCGACCCCACCCTCATGCGCGCCGAGGAGGGAGAGGTCGAACTCGACGAGGAGCCCTCGCCCCGCGACCGCAAGCGGAAGCGGAGCAAGGCCGACCTCGCCGCCGAGCACGACGAGAAGATCGCCGCGGCCATCGATGCCTCGGCCTCTCCGGATGCGGGGGACGAGGAGCTCCCCCCGCCGGAGCTGCTCACGCCGCCGCCGCCGCACAACGCGGAGCTGGGGCGCCGCGAGCTGGATGCCATGGGCGCCAAGCTCAAGGAGGCCCTCCGCACCTTCCGCGTGGAGGCGGAGATCGCCGGCCGCACCACCGGCCCGGTGGTCACCCAGTTCGAGGTCGAGCCGGCGCCGGGGGTGAAGGTGCGGCAGATCGCGAACCTCTCCAACGACCTCGCGCTCGCCATGCGCGCCGCGAGCATCCGGATCGTGGCGCCGATCCCGGGGCGCGGCGCCGTGGGCGTGGAGGTGCCGAACCCCACGCCGGAGATCGTCGCCTTCCGCGAGCTCATCGAGTCGCGCGAGTTCCAGCAGGCGCGCGCCGCGCTCCCGATCGCGCTCGGCAAGGATCTCGAGGGGAAGCCGGTGATCGCCGACCTGGCGAAGATGCCGCACCTGCTGATCGCCGGCGCCACCGGCTCGGGGAAGTCGGTCTGCGTGAACACCATCATCACGAGCCTCGTGTACCGGCACACGCCGCGCACGCTGCGCTTCCTGATGGTGGACCCGAAGATGGTCGAGCTGTCGGTGTACAACACCCTCCCGCACCTGCGCCACAAGGTGATCACCGACAATCGCGACGCGGCGGCGGTGCTGAAGTGGGCGGTGATGGAGATGCAGGAGCGCTACGAGCTCCTCGCGGCGAACGGGTGTCGCAACATCCAGGACTTCAACCGCCGCGTGCAGACGGGGGCGGAGCTCAAGCGGCCGAAGCGCCCCGACGTGGCGTTCGAGGAGCTGACGTACACGGGCGGGCCACTCCCGTACATCGTGGTCGTCATCGACGAGCTGGCGGACCTCATGATGACGGTGCAGGGGGAGGTGGAGACGCCGCTGGCGATGCTCGCGCAGAAGGCGCGCGCGATCGGGCTGCATCTCATCCTCGCCACGCAGCGGCCGAGCGTGAACGTCATCACGGGGCTCATCAAGGCGAACTTCCCGAGCCGCATCGCGTTCCGGGTGGCGTCGCAGGTGGACAGCCGTACGATCATCGATGGCGTGGGCGCCGAAGCGCTGCTCGGGAACGGGGACATGCTGTTCATCCCGCCGGGGAAGTCGGAGCCCGGACGCCTCCAGGGGGCCTACATCTCGAGCGAGGACACCGAGCACCTCATGCGCTGGTACGAGGAGCGCAAGGCGGCGAAGCGGAAAGCGTTCGAGGAGCAGGGGCTCATCCCCGAGGAGCCGATGGAGGCGGAGGCCGACATCCTCGAGGAGGTACGCCAGCGGGAGGCGCTCGAGGCGGGGACGGCGCAGGACGCGCCGGAGCCGGGGGAGCGCGACAAGCTCTTCCGCGAGGCCGCCGAGGTGGTGATCCAGCACCAGCTCGGCTCGACCTCGCTGCTGCAGCGTCGGCTGAAGGTTGGCTACGGGCGCGCAGCGCGTATTATCGATCAGCTCCACGAAGCGGGCGTCCTGGGGCCGCCTGATGGTTCGAAGGCCAGGGACGTGCTGGTGGGGCTGGAGGACCTGGATCGTATCTGCGGAACGCCGGATTGAGCGCGCCTCGCGCCGTCGTCTTCGAGGGAGGCTCCCGTGACCACGATCGTCCGATTCGCCGCCGTGGCGGCACTCGCGCAACCGCTCCTGTTCGCCACCCCCACCCCCGCCCTCGCCCAGCGCCCGTCCGCGCCTGGCGCGCGTGAAGGCTCCGCCACCATCGCAGGCGATGGTGGCGACCCGGCACTGGTCACCCCGGCCAACGCCGCGCGGCTGAAGCCGGGAAAGTGGACGTACGTGACGCGGCTCATGGGGTCGGGGCCGCCGACGCGGCTCGGCTTCCGTACGCTGGAGCTGCGCGAGGACAGCTACGACGGTGCCCCGGCGTGGCGGCTGGTGGACTCGCGCCAGCTGGCTACGGTGACGCTCGCCGATACGCTCTTTCTCTCCCGCTCGGATCTCACGCCGCTGCATCACGTCATGCACGCGCCGGGCTCCGACGTGACCACGGAGTTCGGCGCCGACAGCATCCGGGCCACGTTCACCGGTCAGCAGGGGGAGGCGCGCGAGGCGATCGCGGCCGAGCCACGGGTGCTCGCCAGCCTGTACCTCCTCGAGGCGCTGGTGGGGGTGTCGCCGCTCGACTCGAGCTGGCGCGGCGGCGCGCGCCTGGCGGCCATCGGTCGCGACGGCGCGGGGATCGTTCCAGTCGTTCTGCGCACCACCGGGGAGGAGCGGGTGCTCATCCCCGACGGCCCGGCCGACTGCTGGGTGCTGTCGCTCGACGTGGGGAAGGGGGGGCAGCGACTCTGGGTGCGGAAGAGCGACGGGGTGGTGGTGAAGGAGCGCATCCCCGTGGTCGGAATGGCGGACACGGAGCTCGAGCTGCTGCTCGCCGAGCACGGCGTCGGGAAGTAACGGGGGCGAGCGGCGGCACTGGCGCCAGCGCCGCCGCTCGCCGGTCCATCACTCGCGGAACACGTCCTCGGCGCGGCGCCCACTCCCCTCCCGCTGCTCCGGCGCCTGCTGCGCCGTGCGCTTCGCCTGCTTCTCCTCGTGCTCGCGCAGGAGCTGGAACTGCTTGCGCAGCGACGCGAGCTGCTCGTCGGAGAGATCCTCCAGATCCACGAGGCGCGTGCGCGCGCCGTGTACGGCGCGCAGCAGCTCATCCAGCTTCAGGTGCATCGCCGTGGCATCGCGGTTCTGAGTGTTCTGGATCAGGAACACCATGAGGAACGTGATGATCGTGGTGCCGGTGTTGATCACGAGCTGCCACGTGTCGGAGTAGTGAAAGAGCGGCCCGGTCACCGCCCAGATGGCGATGATCAGCAACGCGGTGAGGAACGCCCCCACCGAGCCGCTCGCAGCGGACGTGCGCTGCGCGAACCGTCGAAAGAACTCCTGCATTGGTCGGTCTCCCGTGATGAGTTCGACGACAGCGTCGCGCCGCCCTGCCGGGGGGGGGCGCGATCACCCCGCAGGGGGGCACCCTCCGTGCCAGGGGCCGCCCGGCAGCGGCCCGCCGCTCACTGGTTTCCGCCGGCGCGCCCGTTTCTCCCCCCACGAGGGATTGCCACGGAAGGCGTGAATTCGATGACGGTCGACGGGCGTGGACGCGTAGGTTGCCAGCCATGTCGGCCGACAGGCAGGAGCTGGGGCTACTGGGGGAGCGTCACGCGGAGCGTTGGCTCGTGGCGCGCGGGTGGACGGTGCTCGCCCGCCGGTTTCGCAGCGGCCACCGGGATCTGGATCTCGTGGTCGAGCGAAGCGGCACGGTGGCGTTCGTGGAGGTGAAGGCGCGGCGGAGCCGGCGGTGGGGGCACCCGGTGGAGGCGGTGGATTGGCGGAAGCAGCGGGAGCTGGTGCGGTCGGCGCGGGTGTGGATCGCGCGTCACGGGAGCCCGGGCTCGGTGTATCGGTTCGATGTCGTTGGGGTACTACTGGAGGGCGATCGGGTGCGGGTACGGCACGTGGAGAACGCCTTCGTGCTCCCGCGAACATGTTGACAGTCTGGCCGGATCTTCGTATTTTATTCGGGTCTGTGAATCGCCCCGGATCGGGGTAGATTCACCGGGCACGGCCAGATCAACGGTTGTACAACGACTCACAATAGGGCGGACGAGAATGGCTGTCTCCACGATTCAGGACGACAAGAAGAAGGCGCTCAATCTGGCCATCGCGCAGATCGAGAAGAGCTGCGGCAAGGGCTCCATCATGAAGATGGGGTCCGACGGGGCGCGGGTTCGGGTCGAGTCGATCCCGACCGGGGCGATCAATCTGGACGCGGCCATCGGTGTTGGCGGCATTCCTCGCGGGCGGATCACGGAGATCTACGGTCCGGAGTCGAGCGGCAAGACGACGCTCTGTCTGCACGTGGTGGCGAACGCGCAGCGTGCGGGGGGCGTGGCGGCCTACATCGACGCCGAGCATGCGCTGGACACCGAGTACGCGGCGAAGCTCGGGGTGGACGTGGAGAATCTTCTCGTGTCGCAGCCGGACACCGGCGAGCAGGCGCTCGAGATCTGCGAGATCCTCGTCCGCTCGGGTGCCGTGGATGTGGTGGTGATCGACTCGGTGGCGGCGCTCGTGCCGAAGGCCGAGATCGAGGGGGAGATGGGCGATTCGCACGTCGGTCTGCAGGCGCGCCTCATGAGCCAGGCGCTGCGGAAGCTGACCGGGGCGATCGCGCGCTCCAAGACCTCGGTGATCTTCATCAATCAGCTCCGCGAGAAGATCGGGGTGATGTTCGGCAATCCGGAGACGACCACCGGCGGAAAGGCGCTCAAGTTCTACGCGTCGGTGCGTCTGGACATCCGCCGCATCGGCCCGGTGAAGGAGAAGGAGGACGTGATCGGTTCGCACGTCCGTGTGAAGGTGGTGAAGAACAAGGTCGCGCCGCCGTTCAAGCAGGCCGAGTTCGACATCATGTACGCCGAGGGGATCAGCCATGCTTCGCTCGTCCTCGACATCGCCGCCGAGGGCGGGGTGATCGACAAGTCCGGTGCCTGGTACAGCTACAACGGGCAGCGGATCGGGCAGGGGCGTGAGAACGCGAAGCTGTTCCTCAAGGACAATCCGGTGCTGATGGCGGAGGTCGAGG
>CAMLEQ010000249.1 GCA_946479015.1 uncultured Gemmatimonadota bacterium
CCTCACCTCCCCCCCCCCCCCCACTCTCCCTCCCACCCCCCCCCGTACCCCCCCCCCCCCCCCCCCGCGTTCCGTGGTGGCCACGCGACCAGGTCCCACGCACTATCCTTTCAGCGCTCCGCCATCCCGCCCAGCACATACTGCACCGCCAGGTCCGTGGCGCTCCAGAGCTGGATGTCCGAGCTGGTCCCGTATCGGATCGGCCGTAGCTCGCCTTTCTCGATCCGGTAGCTCCACAATTCACTATGCTTGAATCCCGACGCGTCCACCGCCGCCACGATGCGCCGCAGGGCGTCGTGGAGCGCGTTGGCGTACGGGGCGAGCGCCGGCGTGCGCGGCGCTCCGGCCGTGTCGACCACGGCGCCGATCTGTCCGGCCAGGCCGAGCACGATCAGGTTCACCTCCCGCCCCCAGACCACGCGCGGTGAGTGGTACGCGTCGGCCGCGAACGCATCCCATACCCGGCGGGACGCGTACGCATCGTTGGCCACCAGCGGCCCGAGCCCGTTCACGAACAGCCCCACCGGATACGGGCGCACGAAGGTGGCCGCGTCGCGCAGCACGACGTTCGCCGGCAGCGAGTCGCGGGCGGGGCCGGTCGCCGAGCCGTCGAGAAAGAGCCGCGTGGCCGGATCGGTGTTCATCACCGGGATGGGGTGCCCCGCCGAATCGAGCGAGAGGGCGAGGAAGGCGAGCGAGTCGCTCGCGTCGGCACCGAGCGACACGGCGGAGCGCGTGGACGCCGTGCCCGCCATCACCCGCGCCCAGTAGCTCCGCTCCTCGGCGGGGAGCCAGGCGAGCTTCGCGCGCACGCGCGCATCGACCTCGCGCGCACCGAGCGTCACCACGAAGTACCGCTCCGCTCCCCGCCACACATCGGCGTCACGGCGGGCCGCGGCGGGATCGCGCACGTAGCCGGCGAGCGGCGTGCGCGCGATGGACGGCTGCACGGAGTCGATCGACTGCGGGCCGAAGCCGAGCGCGCGGAGCGACTCGAGGATGTCGGCGATGGAAGACAGTGCCCTGGGAGCCCAGATCACGTTGATGTCCATCGCGTAGCGGCCGTTGGCGTACCCCGCCCGACTGTCGCGCCAGCTCGCGGAGCGCCACCACGCCGAGTCGAGCCTCGTGAAGGCGATCAGGTGCTCGGGCGACGGATCGCGCGCGTACGGGGCTGCTTCGGTGGCCACGAGCGCCAGCTCGCGCAGCAGCGCCGAGAGGTGGGATTCGCCCCCCGCCCCCGTGGTGTCGACGAGAAACGTCCGCCTGGCGGAGGCGCTCACGGTGGAGTCGGCGAGATAGCGGGCGGCGAGCACCGGGAGCTGGAACTCGTCGTCCATCATGTGGTAGTTCTCGCGCACGCGCTGCAGGTCGCCGAGCACCGCGCGCGAGCGGGCGAGGGCGCTGTCGGCGGCGGCGCGCTCCCCCCGGCGGCGATGCGCGCTCCATGCGTCGATCAGCGAGTCGTACACCGCCGCGTTCTCGCGAATCGCCTGCGCGCCCAGCGCCTCCTCGTGACTCACGTCGCCCGCCGGGCCGAGCTTCCGCAGTACGCTCGCGATCACGTGCTCGGACATGGCGCTGGACCAGATCGGCCGCATCATGAGCGCGGCCATCATCATGTCGCGCCCGAAATACGTGGCGAAGTTCGGGAGCCCCGCCATGAGCTTTTCGCGCGTGCTCAGGAGCTCCACGCTCCGGACCTCGCGCTCGAGCCAACCATAGCGCGCCACCGTCGCCGAGTCGGTGCCGTGCGGGCGCGCCGAGCCCAGGTGGCGGAGCACGCTGTCGTGCGCGGCGCGCTCGCGCGCGAGAAAGCGCAGGAAGTCGCGATCGAAGATCTCCTCCCGCGCGAGCGGCGTGAGCGCGCGCGCGTCGGTGGCGATCGACACGGCCAGGCGGATCGGCGCACCGCGTCTGGAGCGCGCGGTGATCGTCTGGCCGTCGATGCCGAGCACTGCCTCGCGCGGATCCACGGACAGGTCGAGCACCAATTGGCTGCGCCCGTCCAGCGTGGACTGCGTGATCCGCACGGTGGAGCAGCCCCGCGTCTGCCGGCAGCCGATGCGCGGCAGGAGCCGCGCGCGAAGCTCGCCCACGCTCCGCGCATGGAGGAGCGCGAGCTGCCGCTGCCGCTCGTCCGGCGCGAGCCGCCCGAGATCGGCGATCAGCGTGTCGAGCTCCTTCTGCCCGAACGTGGGAGTGGCGAACGGCTTCAGGTGCCCCTTCGCGTACTGGAAATCGCGCTCCACGCGCATGCTGCCGAGCAGCAGCCCGCCGATCCGCACCGATGGCGACGCGATGGCGAGCCGGTAGGCGAGCGTGCGCATGCGCCCGGAGTCCGCGACCAGCGCGTCGTCCGCGCCCCACGTCACCGCCGCCGGGCGTCCGGTGGAATCGCGCGCGGTGAACCCGATGCTCTCGTCGGCGGCATCCGCCCACACGTGCACCACCCGGCCGCTCCGGCGGTCGATGTAGATCTGGACGGTGTTCCCCCTGGAATCGCGGTAGAAGCGCGTCTCGTATCCCTGGTACGCCGCGGTGTCATCGAGCGCGGGATCGGGAAAGGCGAGCACGGGGGACACCGTGCGCCCCGCCGGGCGCGCTCCCTCTTCGGGTGCGCGGTCGGCGATGCGCAGCGAGTCCCCCTCCACCACGATGTCGTATCGCTTCCCCCGCAGCGGGACGTCACGAAGCGTGAGCCGCCGGATCGTGGACGGGAGCATCGGCGGGTACGCGCGCTCCAGGCCGCGATCCGTGAGTCGAAGACCGGTGTAGCCGAACAGGATCTGCTGGAGGAAGCCGCCGGCGCCGGTCACGAAGTCCACCGCGTCGTTGGTCGGCGTCTCGGCGAGCAGTTGAAACGGCCCGCGCAGGTGCGGCCGGTAGGTGAGCGGGAGCAGGCTGTCCACCAGGGCGCGCTCCCCCAGCTCGGCGGCGATCACCGGGTAGAGCGTCTCGGTCATCATCGCGCCGCCCCCTTCCACGAACAACTGCTTCACGGCGGCGTGCAGGTCGGTGCGCTTGGCGCGCTCGCTCATCGGGACGCCCAGCGGAAACGCGAGCAGCGGCACTACCGATCCGATCGTCGTGTCCGGCGCCCCCTCGTACGTGGGGTGGTACCCGGCCGCCGAGTCGTACGGGATGTACAGCTTCGCGGCGATCTCGCGCCATCGGGGGTCGGCGCGCACGCCGAGGCGGCGGCTCGCGTCGGCGGCGATCATCAGGTTCCGCCGCGCCACGGCGTTCGTGTACGCGTCGTTCTCGATCCCGATCATCCCCTCGTCCACCGAGACCACGTTCCGGATGTCGTACCGGTCGTGTGTCGTGTCGTGGGTGGCGCGGCTCACCCAGAACTCCGCCGTCTCGCGGATCACGGGGTAGCCGTAGCGGGCGAGCCACGCCGAGTCGCCGGTGGCCAGGTAGTACTGCCACTGCGCGAGCGCGACGTCGCCGGTGACGTGGATCTCCGAGCTCGCGTTCTGCGCGGCGAAGTGCGGCGTCGTCTCCTCGCCATGCTCGCCGGCCTCCCACGGATACATGGCGCCGCGGAAGCCGTTCGCGCGGGCATTGCGCCGCGCCGCGTCGAGCGTGCGCGCGCGGAACATCACCATCGAGCGCGCGATGTCCGGGTGGAGGAGGAGCATCGCGGGGAACATCCACGTGTCCGCATCCCAGAACACGTGGCCGTAGTAGCCGGCGGTGGAGAGTCCCATGGGAGGGATGCTCGTCTCCGTCCCGGCGCGGGCGCTGCTCGCGAGCCCGAACAGCGTGGAGTGGATCACGCGCTGCAGCGCGGTGTCGCCGTCCACCACGATGTCCGTCGCCCAGAACGCGTGCCATGCCGCGGCGTGCTCGCGCTCGAGCGCGTCGTACCCCGCCGCGCTCGCCCGCGCGGCTTCGGCGCGCGCGCGCTCGAGCGGGCGGGCGCCGTCCTTCGACGTCGCGACGCTCGCCAGCTTCGCGAACGTGTAGTGCGTGCCGGCGGTCGCGTCGAACGACACGTCCACCGCCACCAGCGTATCCGACGTGGTGGCGCGCGCGGCGACACCGGCGAGATCGCGCGGCCAGGACACCGTCACCACCTGCGCCACGTCCGTGGCGCGGCCGTCCGGCCTCGACGTCATCCAGAGCGTCGCGCCGCCGCGCGCCGGCCGCTCGGCGCGCGCGCGCACCACCGACATGTGCCCGGGATACCAGAGCTCCCGCGCTCCCCACTCCGGCTTCGTGCGCTCGAGCGTGTCGAGCGGCAGCCGTCGGGGTTCCGGCCACTGCCGGAGCGTGAACCGCACGCGCAGGCGCCCGCCGTAGCGCGGCACGATGTCGAGCCGGACCACCGCGATGTCGGGGCGGGCGCGCGATGCGAACGTCCGCACCTCCACCGCGGTCCGGCGGCTCCCGTCCACCCACTCGTACGAGGTGCGCGCGATGCCATCGTACATGTCCAGCGTCTGGCGGTAGTCGTCGAGCGTGCCGTCGCCGGTCGGCGCGTCGCCGAGCCACCGCCGCCCATCGAACACGTCCACCTCGTTCCACGCGGGGAGGGCGGCGATGCGCGGCACGTCGCCCGGCGCGTGCTCGTACACCCCAGCCAGGAGCGAAGGCGTGGCGCTGGTGCCGAGCGGGGAGGTGCGCACCCCCAGCCTCCCGTTCCCGAGATACGCGGGGAAGCGGGAGACCGGGGTGCCGCTGCTCAGGAGGAAGGTGGAATCCTGCGCCGGGAGCGCCCCGACGGCGAGGAGGCAGCCCCAGAGCACCGGGGCCGCCACCCTCGCGAGGGCTCGGCTAGAAGTCATGCCGCAGCGACAGCAGGAACCGCCGCGGCAGGAGCGGACGGGCGAGGAAGAGATCGCTCGTGCGGCCGCCGAACTCGGTGAGCCGCGGGTTCCCTTCCTCGAGCCCCTTGGACTGGAACGCGTTCAGCACGTCGACGTTGATCGCGAGCTGCTGGCCGGTGAGGAAGTACTCCGCGCCGAAGTTGAAGTAGCTGTACTGCGGCAGCTTCGTGCCGCTCGCGAAGTCGGAGAAGCGGCGCCCCACGTAGTGCCAGTCGCCGGTCGCGCGGAAGCGCGAGAGGAAGTTGTAGCTCGCCGAGAGGTTGCCGATCACCGGCGGGACGCCGTTGATCCAGCTCCCGATGTCCGCGCCCGCGCCGGATCCCAGCTCCGCCTTGAGGATCGTGGCGTTGGCGATGAACTGCAGCCCCTCGTACGGCACGCCCGACAGCTCCAGCTCCGCGCCGTACGACCGGTTCTCCGGACTCGTGGTGATGATCCACGTCGTGCGCCCCGTCGCGGTATCGGTCACCGCGCCCTGCCCCACGATGTTCCGGAGGTCGGTGAAGAAGCCGTTCACCGTGACCCCGAAGCGGCTCGTGGCGTACTTGACCCCCGCCTCGATGTTGCGCACCTCGCGCGAGTCGAACAGGTCCACCTGCGCCTCGGCCTGCGCGTTCAGGAACTCGTCGAGCGCCGGCATCTTGTACGCCCGCGATGCCTGCCCGTACAGCGACACGTGGGGCGTGAGCGAGTAGTTCAGCCCGAGCGACGCGGCCCAGTCGGTGAGGCTGCGGTTGAAGTGCCGGAAGGTGCCGTTCCCCCACACTTCCTGGTCGTAGGTGGTCGTGGAATCGCCATCCAGATCCACCATCGAGGTGTTTTCCGAGCTCTGGTTGAAGTTGTTGTATTCCACGCGCACGCCGAGATCGCTGCGCAGCTTGTCGGTGAGCTGGATCTCGCCGCCCAGCACGCCGGAGACGATCGTCGCCTGCCCGGTGCCGTTCACGTAGTTGGAGACGAAGTGGCGGAAGCCGTTCTTCGTCACCTGCACCGCGTTCGGTCCGGTCCCCACCACCAGGTCGAGGAAGTGCGGGTTGTTGCGGACGTCGGTGAGGATGTCGGTGAAGAACCAGCGGTTGTCCTGCGAGTAGTTCGCGAAGTACAG
>CAMLEQ010000250.1 GCA_946479015.1 uncultured Gemmatimonadota bacterium
ACCAGTGCGGCGAGGCCGAGTCGTTCGGCTTGTGCGAAGTACCCGGTGAGAACTGGAAAGGTTCCCCATGCGAGGGCGAAGACGACGTCGGTGTGAAGACGGCCGCCGAAGAGCTCGAGGTTGTAGCCCACGACCAGCAGTGGGCCGACGACGATGAACGCCAGCAACCCGGTGCCGACCCGCGACACGCCAACGGCGCCGAGGGCGACCGCGCCTATGAGGCCGACGCCGGCGGCCAGCCACAACGCCGGGTCGGGGATGGCGGTGCCGAGGGGATGGCCGTGGACTTCGTCGAGGGTCGCCTCCGCGGCCGCGCTCTACTTCGGCGCGTCGGCGCGCGCGCTGAGCGCGGGACAGGCGGCGCTGCTCGCGGGGATCGCGCACGCGCCGTCGAGCGACAATCCGCTCGCCGCCCCGCGGCGGGCGCGGGCGCGGCGCGCGCTGGCGCTCCGCCGCATGCGCCGCGCGGGGGCGATCTCCGCCGACGTCGCGGCGCGCGCGGCGCGCGAGCCGGTCGTGGCACGCACGGATGCCGCGCCCTTTCTCGCGCCGCATTTCACCACCCGCGTGCTCCAGTGGATGGACGCGGAGCAGGTGGATGGGGGCGCGACGTGGCGCACGTCGCTCGATCTCGCGTTGCAGCGCGGGGTCGAGGCCGAGGTGCGCCGGACGGTCGACGACCTGCGCGACTTCGGAGCTCGTCAGGCGGCGGTGGTGGTGCTCGACAACCGCACGGGGGAGATCCTCGCCTGGGTGGGCTCGCCGGACTTCTGGTCCGACACCGCGGGGCAGACGGACATGGTGGTGTCGCCGCGGCAGCCGGGCTCCGCGCTCAAGCCCTTCCTGTACGGGCTCGCCTTCGACCGCGGCGTCACTCCCGCCACCGTGCTTCCCGACATCGCGCGCACGTACCGCACCGCGACCGGTCCCTATCGCCCGCGCGACTACGACCGCCAGGAGCACGGCCCGGTGCGCGCGCGCGAGGCACTGGCCAGCTCGTACAACATCCCGGCGGTGGAGCTCACCGATCGCGTGGGAGTGGGGAGCTTCCTCGAGACGCTGCACCGCGCGGGATTCGCGTCGCTCTCGCGCGGCGCCGAGCACTACGGCCTCGGCCTCGCGCTCGGGAACGGCGACGTCACGCTGCTGGAGCTGGCGAACGCGTACCGCGCGCTCGCGAACGGGGGCGAGTGGCGGCCCGTCACCTGGCGCGCCGTGCCCGAGGGCGCCGTCGCCCTCGGTCCCGCGCGGCGCGTGATCTCCGCGCGCTCCGCGGCGCTGGTGCTGGATGTCCTGAGCGACCCCGTGGCGCGCATCCCCGGCTTCGGCATCGAGACGCCGCTCGACTTTCCCTTCCGCGCGGCGGCGAAGACGGGAACGAGCCGGCACTTCACCGACAACTGGGCGGTGGTCACCACCGCCGGCTTCACGGTGGCGGTGTGGGTGGGGAACTTCAGCGGACGCCCGATGGAGGACGTGAGCGGCGTCACCGGCGCCGGCCCGCTCCTGCATCGCGTGGTGATGCTCACCGCCGCGCGCCGCCCCCCTGGGGTGCTCCCCACGCCGGCGAGCGTGGGCGCGGTGCCGGTGGAGATCTGCCGCCTGTCCGGGCTGCGCGCGACTCCGGAGTGCCCGCACGTCACGGAGTGGTTCGCGCCGGGGACGGAGCCGAGCCGGCGCTGCGACTGGCACCGCGACGGCCGGGTGGTGCTCCCGCCGGAGTACGCGGAGTGGGTGCGGGCGCGGGACTCGGGACTCGGGACTCGGGAATCGCGGGACGCGGGGCGCGGGGTGCGGGACGCGGGGCGCGGCACGTTGGACGCGGAGAGCGGCTTCCGCATCACGTCGCCGCTCGACGGGGATCGCTACCAGGTGCCGCCGGGAGTGGACGCGCGCTTCGCCACGCTCGCGCTGCGCGCGATCGGGGCGCGCGATCCGCGCGCGGTGCGCTGGTGGGTGGACGGGCGCGCATGGCGCGCGGAGCGTCTCCCGCTCGTGCCCGGCACGCACCATATTCGCGCGCGTGATGCGGATGGGCGCGAGGACCACGTGACCATCCTGGTCACGGGGACTGGGGGCCAGGGGCCAGGGGTCGGCGGCAGCCAGTGAGCGGCGAGGCTCGCGCGGCGGGGCATCCGCGCGCCGCGCCCCGCGCGCGCTGTGACGTTCCTCGCGATTTCCAAGTTATTCGGATATGACGTGCGCCGACGCATCGATCGTCAGCCGGGTACTCGAGGGGGACCGCGAGGCCTTCCGCACGCTCGTGGATCGCCATTACGAGCGGTGCGTGCGCATCGCGATGCACATCCTCGGGAATCGGGAGGACGCCGAGGACGCGGTGCAGGACACGTTCCTCCGCGCGTACCGGCATCTGGCGCGGTACGAGGAGCGCGAGCGGTTCGCCGCCTGGCTGCTCCGCATCCTCACCAACCAGTGCCGGACGCAGCTCGCGCGCCGCCGCACGGAGGCGGCGCGGAGCGCGCCGGGCGACTTCGACGCCGCGGCGCTCCCGCTCGACGAGCCGCCGCCATCGGAGCGCGCGGGGCTGCGGGAGGAGCTGCGGCGCGCGCTGGCCCACCTCCCCGCGGAGCAGCGCGAGGCGGTGGTGCTCCGCTTCGCCGAAGACCTCACCTACGACGAGATGGCCGCGATCACCGGCGCCGGCGTGTCCGCGCTCAAGATGCGCGTGCAGCGCGCCTGCGCCCGGATGCGCGCGCTCCTGCTGGAGGTGCACTGTGTCTGATGCGCCCGAGATGCTTCCGGCGTGGATGGTCGACGAGCTGCGCCGCCCGATCGAAGCTCGCGAGGAGCGGAAGGCGCGGCTGCTCGACATGCTGGCCGCGCTCCCTCCCGTGTCCCCCGCGCGTCGGCACCGGCGCGCCTGGCGGCGCCCCTCCGGCCGGCGTGGGGTGCTGGGCGCGAGCGCGGCGCTCGCTCTCGCGGCGTGCACGCTCATCGCCGTGGCGTCTGCGGGGCTCGTGCACTCACTGCTTCGCGCCCCCGCCGGCGGCGCCCGGGTGGAGGTGATCGGGGACACGGTGGTGGGCACGCTGCACGACACGCTGCGTCTCGTGCGGCTGGTGCTCGATGCCCCCGCGGCCTCCCGCGTGACGCTCGCGAGCGTGACGGGGGACGCACGCGTGGCGCGCACGCCGCTCTCGCGGTCCCGGTCGGGCGCCTGGAGCGCGGTGCTCCCGCTGGCGCCCGGTCGCTACACCTTCCGCTTCGTCGCCGACGACGCGCGCGCCACCGACGTGCCGGTGGTCGTGGCGCGCCGCACGCCGCGCGCGCCGCGCGCGCGCCCGATCTCGCCCGCGGGCGGCGACTCCACCTGACCACCGGGCGCCTCGGGCGCCCTCCCACCCGACTCACCAATGCTCTCGCGGGTCCTCACCGGGCGCGCGCGCCCCGCCGGCTGGCCGCTCGCCGCGCTCCTCACCGCCGCCACCATCGGCGCGCTCGCCGGCGGCTACCTCGATCTGGCGCGCGGCGGCACCGCCACGGCCGCCGTGCTCCTCGCGCTCGGCTACTGCGCGCTCGCGCCCGCCGCGCTCTGGCGGCTCGTCCCGGACACGGCGCCCGGACGGCACGCCACGAGCGCGCGGCGCCCTCCCCACGACCCGACGACCGGCCGTCCGCCGTATGCCGCGGCCTCGATCATGGCGGCGGCGGTGCTCGCGCTCTACCTGGCGACGCTCGCGCCGTCCACCTCAATGTGGGACACCAGCGAATACATCACCGCGGCCCGGATCCTCGGGCTCCCGCATCCACCGGGCAACCCGATGTTCGTGCTCGTGGCGCACGCGTTCGGGCTGCTCCCCGTGGCCCGCGACTATGCGACGCGCATCAACATCCTGATCGCCCTCTGCAGCGCGGCCGCCGCCGGGTGCTGGTTCCTCGTCGCGCACCGCGCGCTCGCGACATGGATCGGCGGGCGGTGGCGGCCGCTCGCCGGCGCCGGCGCCGCGACGCTGATCGGCGCCACCGCGTTCACGGTGTGGAACCAGTCGGTGGTCGCCGAGAAGGTGTACATGATGTCGCTGGCGATCATCGCCATCGTGTCGTGGATCGCCGTGCGGTGGTGCCACGATCCCGACGATCCGCGCGCGGGCCGCCGCGTGGTGCTCGCGGCGTACCTCACGGGGCTCGGCTACGCGGTGCACCCCGCGGGATTCCTCGTGCTCCCCGCGCTCGGCGTGGCGGTGCTGGCGCGGCGCCCCGCGCTGCTCGCCCACTGGCGTCTCGTGCTCGGCGCGACGGCGGCGCTCGCGCTCGGGCTCACCCCTTTCGCCATGGAGCCCATCCGCGCCGGCCACTTCCCCGCGCTGAACGAGGGGGAGCCCACGGGGTGCGCGACCACGTTCGCCTGGTCGTGCACCTTCGATCGGCTCGCGCTCCAGCGGCTGCGCGACAACATCGACCGCGTGCAGTACGCCAAGCCTCCGGTCACCGAGCGGCAGGCGCCGTTCTCCGCGCAGATGGGGATGTGGTGGACGTACTTCCGCTGGCAGTGGCTGCGCGATGCCTACGTCCAGCACCCCGGCGCGCAGACCGCGCTCGCGCTGGTGTTCCTCGCGCTCGGCCTCCTCGGCGGGTGGGAACACTGGCGCCACGACCCCGACGGCTTCTGGTACCTCGGGACGCTCGTGGCCACGCTCACCGTGGCGCTCGTGTTCTATCTCAACTTCAAGTACGGGTGGTCGCAGGCCCCGGCGCTCGGCGACGCGGTGCCGCGGGAGGTGCGCGACCGCGACTACTTCTTCGTGTGGAGCTTCTCGCTCTGGGGGGTGTGGGCGGGGATGGGGCTCGCGGAGCTGTGGCGGCGCCTCGCCTCGATGATCGAGCGGGAGCGCGACGGTGGGCGCGCCGGGTGGCTGATCGCCGCGCCCGTGCTCGCGCTCGCGTGCGTGCCGCTCGTCGCGAACGCTCGTCAGGCACCGCGCGCGGGGCAGACGTTCACCCGCGAGTGGGCGCGCGACCTGCTGAACTCGGTGGAGCCGTACGCCATCCTCGTGACCGGAGGGGACAACGATACCTTCCCACTCTGGTACGCGCAGCAGGTGGAGGGGGTGCGGCGCGACGTGACGGTGGTGGTGACGACGTACCTGGGCACCGACTGGTTCGTGCGGCAGCTCATTCGCCATCCCGTGCCCGTGTACGACGCCGTGCGCGGCCCGGCGATCTACCGCGGGCGCGCATGGAAGCACCCGGACCGCCCACCGCTCCGCCTGACGCTCGCCGAGGCGGATGCCGTGCCGCCGTACGTGGCGCTGCGCGCGCCGGCCGTGTTCCAGAAAGGGGCGCTCGAGGCGACGATACCGCCCGGCTATCTCTCGCGCGATCAGATCATGGTGCTGCGCTTCATCAAGGACTCCTTCCCCGAGCGCCCCATCTACTTCTCGCTCTCCGCCGGCGGCTACCCGCGCGCGCTGGGGCTCGGGCCGTACCTGCTGGAGCAGGGACTCGCGCAGAAGCTCGTGGCGGCGCCGCTCGCCGAAGGTGGCGACACGCTGCGGGTGGCGGGCACCTTTCTCGACCGCGGCCGGACGCTCGCGCTGTGGGACTCCGTGTATCGCGCGCCGCGCGCGCTGGTGTCCGAGGACGGCTGGGTGGACCGCGCCTCCGCCGGGCTGCCGTACCTGTACGCGCTGGTCGGCGTCCGCCTCGCGGATGCGCTCGCCGCGGGCGGCGACAGCGCGCACGCCGCGCGGGTGATGCGCACCGTGGCGTCCGTGGCCGACGCCGCGCGGCTCGGCGACCTGTTCGAGCGGGCCGCGCCGGCGCGGGCACCGGCATCGGATGCGCCGGTGAGTGTGCCGATGGGTGAGGCGGGGGGGGGGGCAAGAGGCGCAGGGCGGCGGCGGGGATGGGCGGGGCCCCCCCCCCCGCGGGGGGCCCCCCCCCCAGGGGGGTGGGGGGGGGGGGGGGGGCCCC
>CAMLEQ010000251.1 GCA_946479015.1 uncultured Gemmatimonadota bacterium
ATCTCCGACGGCGCCGCGCCGATGAGGCGCGCCGCGAGCTCGCGCGACCGGCGGATGGTCGCGAACTCGTGCTCGTCGGTGAGGCGGAACGGCTCGGCACGGAGCGCGGTGAACTCCCCCGTGGCGCGCACGGTGCGCGCCGGGAGCGGGCCGGTGGAGGCGTTGTTGAGGTAGATGGCGTCGCCGCGCGCCGCCCAGGGGAACTCGCGAGCGCGCAGCGCGCAGATGTCGTACGTCATGATCGCTCCGTGTCGCCGGCGCCCGCCGGCTCCCAGAGGTAGCGGGGGTGGAGGGCGGCGCGCACCGCGTAGCCCAGGAGGGTGAAACCGAGCACCGCCGCGCCGATGGCGAGCCCGGGGAACACCGAAGTCCACGGCGCCTCGCGGAGCTGCGCCAGGTCGCGGCCGTCGGCGATCATCGAGCCCCAGCTCGGCGTCGGCGGCTGCACGCCGAGCCCGAGAAAGGAGAGCGCCGCCTCGGCCATGATCGCGCCCGCCACGCCGAGGGTGGCGGCGATGATCACCGGCGCGATGACGTTCGGCAGCAGGTGCGAGAAGAGGATGCGGCGGTCGCGCGCGCCGAGCGCGCGCGCGGCCTGCACGTACTCGAGCTGCCGGGTCACGAGCACCTGCCCGCGCACCAGGCGCGCCATCCCCGCCCACCCCACCACGCCGATGGTCACGAACACCGTGCCGAGCGACGGGGAGAGCGCGGCGACCATGGCGATGAGCAGGAGGAGCGTGGGGAACGCGAGCGTGATGTCGGCGAGGCGCATCACGGTCTCGTCCAGCCAGCGGCCGTAGTACCCCGCCACGAGCCCCAGCGTGACCCCGAGCGCGAGCGCGATGCTCTGCGACACGATCCCCACGGCGAGGGAGATGCGCGCGCCGTACACGATGCGCGCCCAGATGTCCCGCCCCTGGAGATCGGTGCCCATCCAGTGCGCGGCGGACGGGCGCTGGAGCTGGTTCACGAGGTCGATGGCCGTCGGGTCGTGGCGGGCGATGAGCGGCGCGCCGAGCGCGAGCACGACGAGCACGACCACCACCCCGAGCCCGAACATGGCGCGCGCGTCGCCGCGCAGCCGGTTCCAGACAATGCGGATCATGCGCCCGGTCCTCCTCCCGCGCCCCGCACCGGGCGCCCGCAGGCGCTCACGAGCGCGCAGCGCGCGCAGCGACGCGCGTCGGCGTGGTTGGGATCGACATCGGCGGCGGCGAGGTCGGCGCGGAGGGCGACGAGGGTCAGCAGCAACTGCTCTCTCAGCGTGTCGGTGAAGTCGATGCGAAAGCTACGATCGGCGTACCGCAGATAGCCATACCCGGCGAAGCGCGGATCCACCTCCTCGATGAGCAGGCAGTACGCCGCGAGCTGCACCACGTCGCGCAGCCAGGGGGTGGCGGCACGCCGCCCCGGCTTGAGCTCCACCGGCGCCACTCGCCCGTGCTCCTCCACGAGGTAGTCGGGCTTTCCCGAGAGCCCGTGCCGCGCGGAGCGGAGCACGCGGGCCGGCCGGGCCACGCGCGCATCGCTCTCCACCACGTGCCCGCGCACCCCGAACCGCCGGTACATCACGAGGCTCAGCACCGCCAGGGCGACGGCGGCGCCCACGAGGAGGAGCGGGAGCATCACCGCGTGAGCGCCCACAGCGCGAGGGCGGCGATGAGGGCGGCCGCGGCCGCGACGGCGAGCAGCCGCGCGGCGCGCAGCGTGCGCGCGTGCCGCGCGTGCGCGATACGTCCCGCCTGGAAGCGCTCCCCCTGCACCGCCGACGTGGCACCGCGCACCGCGCGCAGCCACCACGCGCGCCGGCAGTAGGCGTACTCGCCGAGCTCCGACGCGGAGACGAAGCGCTCGCGATGCACGGGACGCCGGGCGGTCACGCCGGATCGCGCAGCTCCGGCGGCGTGTCCTCGGGCTGCCGCTTCCACCGCCGGTGGTGCCAGAAGTACTGCTCGGGCGTCGCGCGCACCCACCGCTCGAGCACCTCCGTGTATCGCTCGACCACGCGGTCCACGTCGCGCTCGCGGTCCCCGCTGTTCTCGACGAGGATCTCCTCGAACCCCATCCGGTAGCGCCCCGTGGGCTGCCGGATCGCGGCGCCGAACACCATCGGCACGCCGAGACGGAGCGCGAACACGGCGGGACCGCGCGGGGTCTTCGCGGGTCGCCCGAAGAACGGGACGAACGTCGAGGCCAGGTTCAGCCCCGCTTGGTCGGTGAGCAACGCCACCGCGCCGCCTCCTTTCAGCGTGCGCGGCGTGCGCCGCACCGCGTCGCGATCACGCACCACGGTCATGCCGAGACGGTCGCGCGTGCGCGCGAGGTAGCCGTCGAAGAGCGGGTTCCCCATGCGGCGCACGACCACGTCGAGGCGCACGCCGCGGGCGGCCAGCCACGCGCCGCCCAGCTCCCAATTGCCGAGATGGCCGGTGACCATGATGAGCCCGCGGCCGCGCGCGAGCAGCGCCTGCACCAGGTCCCACCCCTGCACCTCCTCGAACAGCGCCAGCACCTCGTCGCGGTCGAGGCGCGAGAGGAGCGCGGTCTCCACGGTGACGCGCCCCAGGTGCTCGAACGCGCCGCGCGCGATGCGCCGCACCTCCGGGGGCGCGAGCTCGGGGAGCGCCGCGGCGATCTGGCGCTCCACCACCCCGCGCCGGATGCCGAACGGCCGGTAGCCCAACGCGCCGAGGCGCGCGCCGGCGCGCACGGCCCGCTCCCAACGGAGCGCGCCGAGCGTGCCGATCAACGCGCGCAGCGCGCCGTACTGCACCCGGTGCGCGAGCGAGGGGACCCGCGCGGGTGGCGCGGGCGCCGGAACGGCCGCGGGGGGGCTCGCGTCTACCACCGGGCCCGGTCGCTCGCGGTCACGGCGATGCGCTCGAACGCATCCACCATGGCCGCATCGGTGTAGTCGCGCGCCACGCGCCCATGGCCGGCGCCGCCCATGGCGGCACGCTCCTCCTCGTGCGCCAGGAGCCGCGCCACCCCCGCGGCCGCGTCGTGCGCGTCGCCGGGGGGGAGCAGCAGCCCCGCGATGCCGTCCGGGAGGTAGAGCTGCGCGATCGATCCGCGCTCGGCGATCACCGGCACGCGCGCACCGAGAAAATCGAGCACGCCGTACGCGCCATCGTCCCCCGTGGCCACCACCCACCCCAGGTCCGCCGCCGCGAGCACGGCCTGCTGATCATCGCGCTCGCCGAGGAAGCTCACCTGCTTGGTGATGCGCAGGGCGGCGGCGTGCATCCGGAGGTCCTCGTCGTCCGAGCCGGGGCCCACGAGCGCGAGGCGCAGCTCGGGATGGCGCGGCGCGAGGAGCGCGAGCACGCGGAGGATGTTCGCGGCGCGCGCGCGCCCGGCGGGGGCGTAGAGGCACACCAGGAGGCGCCCCGTGCCGGGGACGCCGAGCGAGGCGCGCGTCACCGGCCGGACGGCATCGTAGCTCGCGGCGCTCACGCCGAGCGGCACCACCGTGGGCGCCAGCCGCGCGAGCGGCATGGCGGGAGCCCGGTGCAGGTCCTCCTCCGACCCGTACACGAAGCCGGTGGCGGTGAGGCGCATCGCGAAGCGCGCGCGCGGCGTGAGGGCGAGCGGCTCGCCGATGGGGACGCGCCGCAGCACCGCCGCGCGCTCGGCGAGGCGCGCCGCGCTCGCCGCCACCATCTGCTCGCGGTTGCCGTGCACGCACACCACCTGGATGAATCGCTCCTGGAGCGCGTGGCGGAGGCGCTGCGCGGCGAGCGGCGCGGGGGCATCGGCCTCGAGCGCGAGCACCTCGTAGGCGCCGAACTCGAGGCGCTGCTCCACCGGCGTCTCGGGGGGGCAGGCGAAGGTCACGGAGTGGCCGCGCTCGCTCAGGCCGCGCGCGAGCGTGGCGAACGCCCGGGAGCTCCCCGTCCAGGCGTGCCCCTCGTGATAGAAGAGGATGCGCACGCTAGAGCGAGGAGACGGGCTCCCGGTCGCCGAACTGGAGCGCGTGGAGCCGATAGTACGCGCCGCGCAGCGCGAGCAGCGATTCGTGCGTGCCGCGCTCCACCACGCGGCCGCGGTCGAGCACGAGGATCTCGGTGGCGTTCTGGATGGTGGAGAGCCGGTGGGCGATCACGAACACCGTGCGCCCCTCGAGCAGGCGGTCGATCGCCTCCTGCACCAGCCGCTCGCTCTCCGTGTCGAGCGCCGAGGTGGCCTCGTCGAGGATGAGCACGGGCGGATCCACCAGCAGCGCGCGCGCGATGGCGATGCGCTGCCGCTGCCCGCCGGAGAGCCGCGTGCCGCGCTCGCCGAGCGGGGTGTCGTAGCCCTGCGGCAGCTCCGTGATGAACGCGTGCGCGTTCGCGGCGCGCGCCGCCGCCTCGATCTGCGCGTCGGTGTACCGCTCGCCGCGCCCGTAGGCGATGTTGTTCCGCACCGTGTCGTTGAAGATCACCGTCTCCTGGCTCACGATCCCGGTGAGGGAGCGCAGCGAGGGGAGCGTGATCTCGCGCGTGTCGATGCCGTCGAGGCGGATGCATCCGCCGGTGGGCTCGTAGAAGCGGGGGATCAGATCCACCAGCGTGCTCTTCCCCGCCCCGCTCGCGCCCACGAGCGCGATCACGTCCCCCTTGCGGGCGGTGAACGTGATGTCGGAGAGCACCGGCTCCTGCGCCGCGTCGTACGCGAACGACACGCGGTCGAACTCGATCGCCTCGCGCAGCCCGTCCACCGCGCGCGTGCCGCGGTCGAGCGACTTCTCCGTGGGCTGGTCGAGCACGTCGAAGAGGCGCTCGGCGGACGCGAAGGCGTTCTGGGCCACGGCGGGGAGCTGCGAGAGCTGCTTGAGCGGCTGCAGCAGGCGCATCACGAACGTGAGGAAGACCAGGAACTGCGACGCCTGGAGCGTCCGCGGCGTCCCGAGCACCATCTGCGCGCCGATCCAGAGCAGGAGCACGGTGATCCCCGTGCCGAGCGTCTCGGTGATCGGCTGGGCGATGAGCGCCACACGCGCCATGCGTACCAATCCGCCGGAGTACGTGTGGCTGGCGCCGATGAAGCGTGTCTCCTCGTAGCGCTCGGCGCCGAAGCTCTTCACCAGGCGGATGCCGGTCACGCTCTCCTGGAGCACGCTCGTCATCTCGCCGTGGTCGTTGCGCAGCCGGCGGTAGCCGCGGCGAAGCCGCTTGAGCAGCGGCTGGAGCGCGAGCGTGAGCAGCGGAGCCACCACCAGCGCGATCAGCGTGAGCTTCCAGGAGATGCCGAACAGGTACGCCACGTAGATCGCCACCAGCGCCGACGCCGAGAGCGCCTGGGTGACGAGCTGCGTGATGAGCGTCCGCGTCTGCTCGGTGTCGTTGAGCACGCGCGACAGGATCTGCCCCGTCTTCGTGCTCGTGAAGTAGCCGATGGGCAGACGCTGGAGGTGCTTGTAGACCGCGTCGCGCAGGTCGCGCGTCACGTACTCCTGGAGCTCGGCCCCGAGGGAGCCGGCGATCCAGATGAAGAGGTTCTTGACCGCGACCGTGGCGAGGATGACGAGGATGACGTTCCGCAGCGACCCCATCTGGTCGTTCGGGTCGAGCAGGGCGCCGATGGTCGCGTGCAGGAAGTCGTTCACCCACCCCTGGCCGAGCGGGAGCTGCGGCTGGCCGAACAGCGCGTTGAGGAAGGGGATGAGCAGCGCGAACGAGTAGCCATCCAGCGCCGCGCCGATGAAGTTGGCGATGATGTTGCCGGCCATCCGCCACGCGTGCGGGCGGAGGAAGCGGAGCAGCCTGCCGTAGAAGCGACGCACTTACCGCCGGGGGGTGAGGAGCGCGACCGGAAGGATGACCTCTTCCGGCGTGACGCCACCATGAAGGAAGGAGCCCCGGTACCGCGTCTGGTACTCGCGGAGCTTGGTGGGATACACGAAGAACGTGTCGCCCACGGCGAACAGGGAGTTGCCGC
>CAMLEQ010000252.1 GCA_946479015.1 uncultured Gemmatimonadota bacterium
TTTTGCGCTTATCGGGGGGGGTTGGGGGGGCCGCGGGTTGGCGCGGGGGGCTTTTGGCGCCGCGGAACCCCCCCCCGACCCTCGTCCATCGTCCCCCTCTACGAGGCGGTTCCGGCGGCTCCGCGCTACCCCAGCGCCCCCACGACGAGCCCGCGACATTCTCCCAGCCCGATCCGGCGCGCGCCCTCCCGCTCGCACCAGCCGCGGAGGATGACCTCATCACCATCCTCGAGGAACTTGCGCGTCTCCCCGCCGGGCAGCGCCAACGGCTGCGTCCCGCGCCACGTGCGCTCCTGGAGGCATCCGCGCGACTCCTCGGTCTCCCCGGAGACGGTGCCGCTCGCGATCAGGTCGCCCGGTCGCAGGTTGCACCCATTGCTCGTGTGGTGCGTCAGCATCTGCGCGAACGTCCAGTACATCCCCTCGAAGCCGCCGCGGCTCACGCGCATGGGAGGCGCGCCCGCCGCTCGCATCTTCGCCGAGGCGAGCCACACCTCGAGCGTGATCGCGAACCCGCCGCGCGTCCGGTTCGCCGTGGAGGTGAGATACGGCAGCGGCTCCGGATCGCCGTTCGGGCGCTCGTACGCGGGAATGCGGAAGGGCTCGAGCGCGTCGAGCGTGACCACCCATGGCGACACGGTGGTCGCGAAGTTCTTGGCCAGGAAGGGACCGAGCGGCTGGTACTCCCACGCCTGGATGTCGCGCGCCGACCAGTCGTTCACGAGTCCCAGGCCGAACAGCCGTGCCTCCGCCTCCTCGAGAGGCACCGGCTCGCCGAGCGCGTTCTCGCCGGCGATCCACGCGCCGACTTCCAGCTCGTAGTCGAGCATCCGGCAGGGGCCGAACGCTGGGGCGTTCGCGTCCGCCGCCTTCGACTGCCCGCGTGGCCGCCGCACCGGCGTACCGCTGGCGACGATCGAGGACGCGCGGCCGTGATAGCCGATGGGCACCCACTTGTAGTTCGGCAGGAGCGGATTGTCCGGACGGAACATGCTCCCGATGTTCCTGGCGTGGTGGATGGAGGCGTAGAAATCCGTGTAGTCTCCGACCACCGCGGGCACGAACAGCTCCGACTCCGCCATCGGGATGAGCCATCGCTCGGCGGCGCGCGGATCGCGCGGTCGCGCGGCGCCGCGCTCCGAGAGCAGCGCACTCACCCGCGCGCGCAGCGAAGCCGCGGCGCCGCGGCCGAGTGCCATCAGGGCGTTCAGCGACGGCGCGGTACACGCTTCCGCCGCATCGGCGGCGGCGGCGTCGAAGACGCCATCGCGCACGCACGCGGCGACGTCCAGCACCGCATCGCCGATCGCGATCCCGACGCGCGGCCGCTCGTCGCTCCCCGACCGCCGGAAGACGCCGAAGGGAAGATTCTGGATGGGGAAGTCGCTCCCGGGAGCGTTGGCGGAAGCCACCCAGGATGTCAGCTCCGGATCGTGCGTCTCGTTCACGAGTGCGCTGGAAGAAGGGCGAGGTCGGTGAGATCGGCGATGGGCTCCGCGAAGGAGCACGAGCCGAAGGAGATGGCATGCTCGCGGCGGGTCCACTCCAGGCGGTCCGCGGCGATGTGCCGGCCACGCCAGGTGACGCCCCGTTCGTCGAACGTGAAGGACGACGGGTCGCGCTCGTCGAGCAGTCGCTCGGCGTCGCTCCGCGCCATCCCGTCATGCAGCCACGCGGCAGCGAGGAAGACGTTCAGGAAGCCGAACATCACCCCCGTGGGGGCGTCGGCCTCGTACGAGAGGCGATGCACCGCGCGCAGTGGGTGGTGCAGGCCGGCGGTGGCCTTGAACGGCACCCGTTCGGCGGCGCAGGCGTCCAGGAAGCGGGCGAGCTCCGCGGGGGAGGGGAACGCCTCGGCGGTCACGCCGCCGGTGCGCACCTTCGCCCGCGCGCCCACCGCGCCGATGTGCCTGACGAGCTGCGACGGGTCGCTCGCGATGGGCACCTCGACGTAGAGCTCGACCGGCGCGGGGAAGGCGCGGCGCACGGCGTCGATCTCGGAGGGGGTGGACGCCTTCGCCTCCACCGCGTCGACCGCGAACCTGCCGCCATGTCGGTCCACGAAGCGGGCGATGGCCGCCGCGTCGGCGGCCGGATCGCTCCCCGCCAGCACGGAGAGGTGCCACGGATCGCGCGACGCGGCATCGGGAGAGATCGCGTCCACCGCGGCCGCCAGCTCATCGAGGCGCGCCACCGGCACCACGAACCTCCCGAGCGCCCACGCGCCGGGCTCGCGGCGATGACGCACGTACATCGCCACGGCATCGGACATCGGCAGCTTCGCGGGGGGAAAGAGCCCCGCGTAATCCACCACGCCGCCGAGCAGCGCGCGCACGGAGCGGGAGGGGAGCGCGCTCACTGGGCCAGCTCCGGGCGGTCGCGGAACAGCTCCAGCGACGCGGGGTTCGCGAGCGCGTCCGCGTTCTCCACCGGCCGGCCATGGATCATCGCGCGCACCGCGAGCTCGCTGATCTTGCCGCTGATCGTGCGCGGGATGTCGGCCACCTGCGCGATCACCTTCGGCACGTGATGGGGACTGGCGGCCTCGCGGATGCACCGCCGGATGCGCGCGCGGAGCGCGTCGTCCAGCACGAGCCCCTCGCGCAGGCGCACGAACAGCACCACCCGCACGTCGCCGCCGTCGCCGCCCGGCACGTCCTGCCCCACGACCACGCTCTCCAGCACCTCCTCGAGCTGCTCCACCTGCCGGTAGATCTCCGCCGTGCCGATGCGCACCCCGCCGGGGTTCAGCGTCGCGTCGCTGCGGCCGTAGATGATCATCCCGCCACGCACGGTGAGCTCGGCCCAGTCGCCGTGTCGCCACGCGTTGGGGTAGCTGTCGAAGTATGCAGCGTGATACCGCAACCCGTCGGGGTCGTTCCAGAAGCGCACCGGCATGCTGGGAAAGGGAGCCGTGCACACGAGCTCGCCCTGCTCCCCCACGACGCTGCGTCCCGCGTCGTCGTAGATCTCGACGCGCATGCCATAGCCGCGCGTCTGCAGCTCCCCGCGGTACACCGGCAGTGTCGGCTCGCCGAGGGCGAAGCAGGAGATGATGTCGGTGCCGCCGCTGATGCTGCTCAGGCGCACGTCGTACTTCACGTCGCGATAGACGTAATCGAACCCTGGTTCGGCGAGCGGGCTTCCCGTGGAGAGGATGGCGCGCAGCGCGGACAGGTCGTGCGTGGTGCGCGGCGTGCTGCCCGCCTTCTCGGAGAGCGACAGCCACTTCGCACTCGTGCCGAAGACGTTGAGTCGCTCGCGCGACACCACGTCCCAGAGCACCGGCCGGCCATCGCGCATCGGGGCGCCGTCGTAGAGGACGACCGTGGCACCGACGGCGAGGCTCGAGACCAGCCAGTTCCACATCATCCACCCGGTGGTGGTGAAGTACATGATGCGGTCGCCGGCATGCAGGTCGGTGTGCAGCACGAGCTCCTTCAGGTGCTGGAGCAGCGTGCCCCCCGCGCCGTGCACCATGCACTTCGGGAGCCCGGTGGTGCCTGACGAGTACAGGATGTACACGGGGTGGTCGAACGGGAGGCGCTCGTACGCCGGCACGGGGTCCGGACCGCCGGCCTCGAGCAGCTCGCCCCACGACATCATCTCCGGCGGCACGCCGTCCCCGAGATAGGGCACCACCACCACGCGCTCCACCGACGGGAGCGCCGCCGCGATCTCCCGCACGCGCGGCAGGCAGTCGATGCGCTTCCCCGCGTAGCGATAGCCGTCGGCGCACACCAGCACCCGCGGCGCGATCTGCCCGAACCGGTCCACCACCGCCGTCGCCCCGAAGTCGGGGGAGCAGGACGACCACACCGCGCCAACGCTGGTGGCGGCCAGCATCGCGATCACCGTCTCCGGCAGGTTGGGCAGGTAGCCGGCCACCCGGTCGCCCGCGCGCACGCCGAGCGCGCGCAGCCCCGCGGCGGCGCGCGCCACCTCCGCGCGGAGCTCGGCGTGCGTGATGGACCGCCCGCTCCCGAGCTCGTTCCAGAACACCAGCGCCTCGCGCCCGTCACCGTGACGCAACAGGTTCTCGGCGAAGTTGAGGCGCGCGCCGGGAAACCAGCGCGGCCCGAGCGCCGGGTCGGGAGGCGCCATCCGATCAAGCCCCACCGCCAGCTCCGCGCCGGTGAGCTCCGATGGCGCGCGGTCGGCGATCACGCCGCAGTACTCCCACACCGCGCGCCAGAAGTCGAGCCGGCAGTCCACCGACCACCGGTGCAGCGCGGCGTAGTCCGGCGCGCCATCGGCATTCACCGCGTCCGGCGCGCCGAGCGAGCGCGCGCGGCGCGCGAAATCGCCGAGCTGCGCGCGCGCGGCGCGCGCCGCTCCCGGGGTCCAGAGCGGCGCTTCCGAGTCCGTCGTCATGGCCTCAGCGCGCGGCGGCGACGGTGCGCGCGAGCACGCGGCCCGCACGCGCCGCGGCCTCGCGCAGTCGCTCGGGGGAGGTGGTGAGCGACACGCGGAAGAATCCCTCTCCGCCGTCGCCGAACGCCGAGCCGGGGATCACCACCACCCCCTCCTCCTCCATCAGCTCGTCGGCGAACGCGGCGCTCGCGATCCCCTCCGGCAGCGCCAGCCAGAGATACATCGTCGCCTTGGGCGTGTCGCCAGTGAACCCTGCCTCACGGAACGCCGCGATGGCGGCGTCACGGCGCTCGCGGAACGTCGCCACGTTCCCCGGCACGAACTCCGCCCAACTGTCGAGCGCCGCCGCGCCGGCGTACTGCACCGCGAGGAACGGGCCGGTGTCGATGAAGCTCTTCACCTTCGCCAGCGCCCCCACGAGCTCCGGCCGTCCGGTGGCCCAACCGATGCGGGCTCCCGTCATGTTGTACGTCTTGGAGAGGGAGTGGAACTCGAGTGCCACCTCCTCCGCGCCGTCGATCTCGAAGATGCTCGGCGGCCGATAGCCGTCGAAGGCCAGCTCGGAGTACGCGTTGTCGTACACCAGGAGCAGGTCGAGCTCGCGGCAGCGGCGCACCACGCGCTCCAGGTACTCGCGCGGCGCGACGGCCGCGGTGGGGTTGTTCGGGTAATTCAGGTAGAGCAGCCGCGCACGGCGCAGCACGTCCGCCGGGATCTCGTCCAGCTCCACGAGGAAGTTCGTGCGCGGCCGCAGCGGCACGTTGAACGGCGTCGCCTCGCTGAGCAGCGCGCCGCCGAGGTAGGAGAGGTAGCCCGGCTCCGGGATGATCGCCACGTCCCCCTTCTGGAGGTACGCGAGCGCGAGGTGGGCGATCCCCTCCTTCGACCCGATCAGCGGCACCACCTGCGTGAACGGGTCCACCGTGAGGGCGAAGCGGGTGTGCATCCACCGCGCCACGGCCTCACGAAAGGCGGGAAGGCCGAGACCGAAGCCGTAGCGCCACAGGCTCGACTCCCCGGCGGCGCGCCGGAGCGCCTCCACCGCCGCCGGCGGCGGCGCGAGGTCGGCGTCGCCGGCGCCGAGATCGATGACGTCCATCCCGCGCGCGACGAGCTCCCGCTTCCTGGCGGGGATGCTCGCGAGCATGTACGTGGGAAGCGTACGGAAGCGGTCCGTGAGAGGCGGCATGCGTGAGAAAAGGAAACGGGCGGGGCGCCGCGCGCCCCGCCCGAGAGTTCAGGTGGTGGGTGGATTGAACGCCGCGTGCTGGGCGTCGATCCACGACTTGTGGTACGCGGGATCCTCGATGGCCAGCGCCTGCTTCGCCACGTGGAGCGGGCGGAAGGTGTCCATCATCACCGCCAGCTCGTCGGTGGACTTCGCGCCGATCGACGCCTCCGCGCGCCCCGGGTGCGGGCCGTGCGGAATCCCGTCCGGGTGGTGCGTGATGCTGCCGAACTCGATCCCCTTGCGGCTCATGAACTCGCTCGAGGCGTAGTAGAGCACCTCGTCGGAGTCCACGTTGCTGTGGTTGTACGG
>CAMLEQ010000253.1 GCA_946479015.1 uncultured Gemmatimonadota bacterium
CGGCGACTGCATCCAGATCGGCGCGCGCAACATGCAGAACTACTCGCTCCTCAAGTTCGTGGCGAAGCTCGGCAAGCCGGTGCTCCTCAAGCGCGGCCTCGCCGCCACGATCAGCGAGCTGCTGCTCAGCGCCGAGTACATCCTCGCCGGCGGGAACGACCAGGTGATCCTCTGCGAGCGCGGCATCCGCACCTTCGACAACGTGACGCGGAACATGTTCGACCTCACCGCGATTCCGATCGTGCAGGGGCTCTCCCACCTCCCCATCGTCGCCGACCCGAGCCACGGCACCGGCCTGCGCGACAAGGTGATCCCGATGGCGCGCGCCGCCGTCGCCGCCGGCGCGAGCGGGATCCTCGTGGAGGTGCACCCGCACCCCGACCGCGCCCTCTCCGACGGCGCCCAGTCGCTCTACCCCGAGCAGTTCGCGCAGCTCGTTGGCGAGCTGCGGGCGATCGCAGCGGCCATCGGCCGCACGGTCGCTCCGGCCCCCGGCGCGCCGGTGGCCCAGCGCGCCGGGACCGCGGCGGCCGCCCCGGTGTAACTGCTAGGGGTGCGGGGCGACGAGGGGCGCGGGGCGCGGGCTGGGAGGATTTCTGCATTACGCGCCGCGCGACCGTCGATCCGCGACCCGCACCCCGCGACCCGCGCTGGTAACCGACAAGGAGAGACAGATGCGAGCATATTTTGCCGCGCTCGCCGGAGCGGTGCTCATCGCCGCCCCCGGGGGCGCGCAGACGGCGAAGCAGACGGTGGGTCGCGCGGCCGCGCGCTACGCGAAGATCCACACCGTGCGCGCCACCTTCACGCAGACGCTCACCAATCCGCTCACCGGGAGCGAGGTCACGTCGCACGGCGAGCTCCAGCAGCGCATCCCCGGCTATCTGTCGGTACGTTTCACCGATCCCGCCGGCGATCGCATCGTGGCCGACGGGAAGGCGGTGTGGGTGTATCTGCCGAGCACCAACCCGGGGCAGGTCATCAAGGCGCCGCTCTCCGCCGGGAGCGCCGGCGTCCCCGATGTGTCGTCGTGGTTCCTCGACAACCCGGAGAAGCGCTACACCATCTCCGACGCCGGCACCGCCGCCATCGAGGGGCACGCCACGCACGCCGTCACGCTCGTGCCGCGCGATTCCACCATCCCCTTCACCAAGGCCACGGTGTGGGTGGATGACGACGACGCGCTCCTGCGGCAGGTGGAGACCACCGACGCGAACGGCGTGGTGCGCCGCATCACCGTCGACAGGATCGTGCCGAACGCCCGGATCGAGCCGGACGCGTTCACCTTCCGCGTGCCGAAGGGGGTGAAGGTGTTCGAGTCATCCGGCGGGTGAAGGGCGGCGCCCGGGCGCGCCCTCACCGGAACCACGAACGCCGAAGGCCGAGTGAGCTCACTCGGCCTTCAACATTTCCCGGATCGCCTCGATCTTCTCCGGCGCCGCGCCCGCCGCGAGCGCCAGCGGGAGCGCGGCGAGGGAAAGCGCGCGGTAGACCGCGAGCGCATCCGCATCGCAGCCGAGCGCGGCGAGGTGCGAGCGCACCGTGCCGTCGTCGCCGCGCACCAGCGGGCCAGTAAGCGCGCGCGCTCCGCGGTACGCGCCAAGGTTCGCCGCGGTGGCGAGGAAGAGCGGACGCAGCGCGCTGTGCGCCACCGCCGGGTCGAGCCCCGCCTCCTCGAGCAGCCGCTCCCCGAGCGAGAGCAGCACCACCGGGAAGTTCGACACCATCACCGCCGCGGCGTGGTAGCGAGCTTTCTCCCCCGGCGGGATGTCGAGCACACGCGCGCCGATCGCCGCGGCGAGCACGGTGGAGCACTCGCGAGCGCGCTCGTCGCCGTCGACGCCGATCCACGCGCCGCGCAGCAGCTCCGGCGCGCTCGCCGGATCGGCGATCGGCACGAGCGGGTGGAACGTTCCCGCCGGGTGCCCCGCCGCGCGCACGCGCGCGAGCATCGACGGCTCGGCGCTCCCGCTCGCGTGGAGCACCACCGTGCCGGGCGCGAGCGGCCCCGCGAGCAGCTCCTCGAGCGCGGCGTCGATCTGCGCGTCGCGCACGGTCACGAGCACCACGCTCGCGCTCGCGAGCGAGGGCGGGAGCGCGCCGACGGTCACGCCGTCGTCGCCAGGGTGGACGTGGCGGCCGTGTACCCCCACCACGCGCACGCCGGACGCACGAAGGGCGCGGGCGAGCCCCGTTCCGGCCCGGCCCGCGCCCATGATGAAGACGTGCTCGCTCATGACTTGTGCTGGACGTCCTCCTGCTTCGCCGCGCGGAGCGCCGCGGCGGCCTGGAGCAACTCCTTCTGCGTCGTCGCCTTGCCGGCGAGGCCGAGCGCGCTGTGGATCACGCGGTCGTCCTTCGCGCGCCGGCGGAACTCCGCATCGGTCCCGTACACGTAGCGCTCGATCTCGTACGACAGCAGCCGGTTCACCGCCGACGTCGCCGAGTCGTACTGCTGCCGGTCCAGCGCGATCCCCTTCTTCCGCATCCGCGACCAGAGCTGCGCGCGCATCTCCGGCGTCACCGTGAAGTCCGGCGACGACACTCCCTTCGACGCCTTCACCGCCAGCGCCGTCTCGGTGAGCGCGTCGCGGAAGTGCGGGATGTCGCGCCCCAGCTCCTGCCAGAGCGCGAGCATCCCCGTCGCCGAATCCTCGCTCGCGACGATCAGGTCGGGGGTGATTCCCCCGCCGCCGTACACGACGCGGCCGGCGTCGGTGCGGTACGGCTTCCGCTGCGACAGCGGCTGCTCCTGCACGGAGTCCGTCTCCGGCACGGTGGCGCCGTCCTCGTCGTCCTCCGCGGAGGTGTCCGGGCGCTCCTTCTGGATGCTCCGCCCCGACGGGGTGAACCAGCGCGCGGTGGTGAGCTTGAGCGCGCCGCCGCCGTCGGAGAGCGGGAACACCGACTGCGCGCTCCCCTTCCCGTACGTGGTGGAGCCGAGGATCACCGCGCGGTCGTGGTCCTGGAGCGCGCCGGCGACGATCTCGGCGGCGCTCGCGCTGTGGTCGTCCACGAGCGTGATCACATCCAGGTCGGGCCAGAGCTGCCGCGTGGCGTCGCTGAACTCGCGCGTCGTTCCCGGCGCGCGCCCGCGCATGGACACGATCGTGTCGCCGGGATCGAGGAAGAGGTCGGCGATCGACACCCCCTGCTCGAGCAGCCCGCCGGGATTCGAGCGGAGGTCGAACACGAGCGTCTTCATCCCGTGCCGCCGCAGGTCGCCGATGGCGCTGCGCAGCTCGTCCTCGCTCGACTCGCTGAAGATCGTGAGATCCACGTAGCCCACCTTGTCGGTGAGCATCATCGGGTGGCGCACGGCGCGCACGTGGATGTCGGCGCGCTCCACCTTGAACGGCAGGTGCGCGGCGATGCCGGGGCGCTCCACGGTGAGATCCGCCGTCGTGCCCGGCGGGCCGCGCAGCGCATCCCTCGCCTCATCAGGGCTCCACCCCTCGGTGGACTTCCCGTTCACCGCCACGATCCGGTCGCCCGGCTGGATCCCGGCGCGCTCGGCCGGCGTGCCGGGGAGCGGGGAGATGATCGTGATCCACCCGTCGCGCACGTCGATCTGCACGCCGAGCCCGACGTACGTCCCCGACGTGCTCTCGTTCAGCTTCCGCAGGTGGTCGGGGGTGAGATACACCGAGTGCGGATCGTGGAGCTCGTCGACCATCCCCGACGTCGCCTTGATGTACAGCTCGGAGGCAGGGATGGAATCCACGTAGTCCTGGGCGACGCGTTGCAGCACGTCGTCGAACAGGCGGGCGGCGGCGTAGCCGCCGGTGCCGCGCTCGAGCCCGCGCTGCAGCAGCCAACCGCCGGACACGAGGGCGCCGCCGAGTGCGGCGAGCGCGATGAAGGCGCGAGAACGCATCACGACCTCGGTTGAGCGTACCGGATCACTGGCGCGACCCATCCAGCACCGAGAAAGTTTCGGGCCACCGCTCGGCGAGGAGCGCGAGCACCCGGCCGAACACTTCGTCCTGCGACCCTTCCCCATCGACGGCGACGATCGCGCCGCACTCCGGGTGATCGATCTGCCAATCGGGAGAGAGCGCCGTGGCGAACGCGCGCTCCACGCGCGCGTGGAACTCATCCCCCGCCTGTTCCATACGATCGGGCGCGCCGCGGAGTTCCGCCCGCTTCCGCCGGCGCTCGGCCGGCACCTCGAACAATAGCGTGAGATCGGGGATCACGCCGCCAGTGGCGAGCGCGTTCGCCGCGCGCACCTCCCGCTCGGGCAGCCCGCGCCCCGCCACCTGGTACGCGTACGTGGAGAGGAAGAAGCGGTCGGCGAGCACGAGCTCCCCGGCGCTCAGGCACGGCACGAGCACCTCCGCCGTGAGCTCGGCGCGCGACGCCATGAACAGCAGCGCCTCCGCCGTGGGGGAGATCGCGCGGTCCGGCTCCAGGAGCAGCCGCCGGATCTCGTTGCCGAGCGCGGTCTGCCCCGGCTCGCGCACGCCGGTGAAGCGCACGCCGCGCGCGGTGAGCCAATCCGCGAGGAGCCGGAGCTGCGTGGTCTTCCCCGCCCCCTCCGGCCCCTCGAACACGATCAGCCGTCCGCGCGCCATCCGCTCACCCCAGCGTGATGATCGGGCTCGCCGCGCCGCGCTGGATCCCCTCGAGGATCCACTCGTTCACGCGCATCATGATCTTGTCGAAGTTCTCCTGCGCGGCGGCCACGCCCTGGTACGCCGGATTCACCTGCACTTTCTCCAGCAGCCCGTCGAGCTGCTGCTCCATCTCCGGCGTGGGCTGCTCTCCGCGCTCGATCATCCGCTGCGCCTCCATGCGGAGCTGCTCCATCTGGCGCAGCAGCGTGACCGCATCGCGGTCGCCGTTGAGCGCGTCGTTCGCGCGCTTCACCGCCTGGTACTCTCCGCTCTGGCCGATGATGCGGCCGAGCTCCTTCGCCTTGTCTTCCAGCATGCTCATGGGGTCCCCCGCCTCGCCAACAGGAATCGTTCGCGCCCCGCGAGGTCGAGCCTCACGGAAACGTCGCGGTATCGGCCATCGGCGAGAGCGATCTCCGCCGCCAGCGATGCACGTCGCGAATCCACTTCCAGCGCCAGCAGCCCGCCCGGCACCAGCACCTCCGGCGCGCCACGGATGATCGCCTCCGTGGCCACCATCCCATCCGCCCCGCAGTAGAGCGCGATCGGCGGCTCCCAGTCGCGCACGCTCGCCGGGAGCGCGCGCGCTTCGTGGTGCGCGATGTACGGTGGATTGGACACGAGCACACGCGCCCGCACATCGCGGACCGGCGCGAGCAGCGATCCCTGCCGCAACTCCACCGGCGCGCGCAGCGCGTCCGCGAGCCGCTCGGCGTTCGCGCGCGCCACCGCCAGCGCCCCCGCGGACACATCCGTGGCGATCACGCGGTCGAAGCGCCCCTCGCTCGCGAGCGCCAGTGCGATCGCCCCCGATCCCGTGCCGATGTCCACCGCCACCCCGCCGGGCCCGTCGGCGCTGCACTCCAGCACCAGCTCCACCAGCCCCTCCGTCTCCTGCCGCGGGATCAGCACGCGCTCATCGACGTCGAGCGTGAGGTGCCGGAACGCCGCCCTCCCCACCGCGTACGCGAACGGCGCCCCCGCCGCGCGCTTCGCCGCCGCGCTCCGCGCCGCCCCCGCGATTTCCCCGTCCAGCACCTCCCCCCGATTCACCGTCGGCCAGAAGCGCGGCATGTCCACCAGCGCCGCCACGATGTCCCGCGCCTCGGAACGGCTGTCCGCCGGCGAGATCCCGGCGCTGGCGAGCGTGGTCGCGAGGTCGTCGAGCAACTCGCCAACGACCGCGGGAAGCGGGAAGCGGGAAGCGGGAAGCGGGTCCCCGCCCCGGACGCCCCGCCCCCCCCCGCGTCCCCCGGGCCGCGGGCCCCGTGCCCCGCCCGCCCCCC
>CAMLEQ010000254.1 GCA_946479015.1 uncultured Gemmatimonadota bacterium
GGGGGGGGGCGGGGGCGGGGGGGTATTTTGGGTTGGGGGGCCGGGGGGGGGGGGGGCCGGCCGGGGCGCGCGTTCCATCGTGCCGCGCCCCGCGCCCCGCGCCCCGCACACCGCTCCACGCGCGCAGCGCTATCGCTCGACATGGAGAACGTGCGCCACCTGCACGCCGGGATCGAGTCGAACGTAATTGCGCGACCCACGCCAGGTGTAGCGGGCGCCAGTGAGCAGGTCGTGCACCACGTACGGGGCGTCGGCCGGGAGGTCGAGGCGGTCGAGCGGCACGTGCACCATCGTTTCCTGGGCGTGCGCGGGGTCGAGGTTCACCGCGATGAGCAGGTCGTCCCGCCCGCCGAAGTCCGGCGCGGACTTCACGTAGAACAGGATCTGGTCGTTCTCCGACAGGTGGAACGACAGGTTCGTGGAGAGCTGGAGCGCCCGGTGCTCGCGCCGGATGGTGTTGATCCGCTCGATGTCCGGGTCGAGGCTCTCCGGCGCGCTCCAGTCGCGCACGCGGACCTCGTACTTCTCGGAGTGCAGATACTCCTCGCTCCCCTCCCGCACCGGCACGTTCTCCCCCAGCTCGAACCCGCTGTAGATCCCGTAGAGCGGGGAGAGCGTCGCGGCGAGCAGGAGGCGGACGCGGAACGCCGGCATCCCCCCGCGCTGGAGGTACTCGTGCAGGATGTCCGGGGTGTTCGTGAACAGGTTTCCGCGGAAGTACTCCGCCATCGGCGAGTGCGTGAGCTCGGTGAGGTACTCGCGCAGCTCCCCCGGCGTGTTCCGCCAGGTGAAATAGGTGTACGACTCGGAGAAGCCGAGCTTCGCCAGGTGCTTCATCCTCTTCGGGCGGGTGAACGCCTCGGAGAGGAAGATCACGTCGGGGTGCCGCTCGTGCACCTCGCCGATCACCCACTCCCAGAACGCGAACGGCTTGGTGTGCGGGTTGTCCACGCGGAAGGTGCGCACGCCGTGATCGATCCAGAAGAGCAGGATGTCGCGGCACGCGTTCCACAGCCCCTCGCGGTCCTCGCACCAGAAGTTCATCGGATAGATGTCCTGGTACTTCTTCGGCGGATTCTCGGCGTACTTGATGCTCCCGTCGGGGCGGATGAAGAACCACTCCGGGTGCTCCTTGAGCCACGGGTGGTCCGGGGAGCACTGGAGCGCGTAGTCGAGCGCGATCTCCATGTTCAGCCGGTGGGCCGCCTGCACGAAGCGGTCGAAGTCCTCGATGGTGCCGAGACGCGGATCGACCGCGGTGTGGCCGCCGAACTCGTTCCCGATCGCCCACGGGCTGCCCGGGTCCTCGGGGCGCGCCTCGAGGGAGTTGTTCGGCCCTTTCTTGTTGGTGTGTCCCACCGGATGGATCGGGGGGAGATACACGACATCGAAGCCGAGGCGGGCGATGCGCGGCAGCGCGCGCTCGGCGTCGGCGAAGGTGCCGTGCACGCCGGGGACGGTGCTCTGCGAGCGCGGGAACATCTCGTACCACGCCGCGAAGCGCGCCGGCTCCCGGTCCACCCACACCACCAGCTCGCGGTCGTAGGAGGTGAGGTCATCCGGGAGGAGGTGCTCCTCCATGAGCGCGAGCAGCGCGAGGTCGAGCGCGGCGGTGGCGCGCTGGCTCGCGTCGACGGTGATGTCGCGCAGCGTCGCCACCCACTGACGGAGCGCCTTGCGCGCGTCGCCGGTGGCGTGCCGCGACGCCCGCTCCGCCATGATCGCGCCCTCGAGCACCTCGAGACTCACATCCTGCCCCGCCTCGAGCTTCTTGCGCAGCTCGCCGCGCCAGGTGCCGAAGTGATCGGTCCAGGCATCCACCGTGTAGCGCCAGGCGCCGATGCGATCGAGCGGGAAGCCGCCGCTCCATCGGTCGGTGTCGTTCTCGTACACCATGGCGGCGGTGCGCCAGTCGGCGTCGCCCGGGGCGCGCCAGCGCACGCGGGCGGCGAGCTGGTCGTGTCCATCCTTGAGGATGTCGGCGCTCACCTCGAAGGAGTCGCCGAGCACGCGCTTGACGGCGAAGCGTCCGCAGTCGAGCTGCGGGGCGACGCACTCGATGGCCAGGTGGGGAAAGACGCGCGTGGCGACGGCGCGCTTGGTGGTGCGCTTGGTGGCGGTGCGTTGTGGCGGCATGAGAGCTCGGTGGCTGATGCGGCAGGGCGCGGATCCGTCGCCCGCGCTGAACCTCGCGTCGAAGGGGGCGGGCTGCAAGGCAAGTGCCCAAGAGGGCGCGGGACTCGGGACTCGGGACTCGGGGCGCGGGGCGCGGGTACAATCAAATGCGACGGGGCGCGGCGCGTGCTGCGCCCCCGTCACGTTCCATGGTCACCCGTATCCCGCATCCCGCGCCCCGCGTCCCGAGTCCCGCGCCTTCCGGAACTTTGCGCCCCCCTCGCCGGTCTAGTTACTTACACATCATGACCGCCGACCTCTCCAGCCTGCTCTCCTCCAGCCCCGTGATGGCGCTGCCGCTCGTGTTCGCGGGCGGCGTGCTCACCAGTCTCACCCCGTGCATCTACCCGATGATCCCGATCACGGCCTCGTTGATCGGCGGTCAGACGGCGCAGGTGGGGGCGGGAGAGGGCGCGCCGCGCCGGCGCTGGCGGCCGGTGGCGCTCACGCTCAGCTACGTGCTCGGGCTGGCGCTGGTGTACGCCGCGCTCGGGCTCGTGGCGGGGCTCACCGGCACGCTGTTCGGCGCCATCAGCACGAACCCGTGGCTCTACTTCGCGATGGCGAACCTGCTCGTGCTCTTCGCCCTCGCGATGCTCGACGTCTTTCCCGTACGGCTCCCGCAGGGAGTGGCCAGGCGCGCCGCCACCGCGGGGAGCGGGGGGCGCATCGCCGGCACCTTCGTCATGGGCGCCGCCTCCGGACTCGTCGCCGCCCCCTGCTCCGCCCCGGTGATGGCCGCCGTGCTCACCTGGGTGTCGCTCACGAAGAGCGCGGTGCTCGGCTTCCTCTACCTCTTCGTGTTCTCGCTGGGGATGAGCACGCTGCTGGTGGTGGTGGGGCTCTCGGCGGGCGCGGTCTCCCGCCTGCCGCGCGCCGGCGCTTGGATGGGCGTGGTGAAGAAGGTGTTCGCCATCGTGATGCTCGGTGTGGCGGAGTACTACCTGATCAAGATGGGGCAGATCCTGATATGATGAAGATCCTCGCCGCAACGCTCGCCGCCGGCACGCTCGCCGCGGCCGCGCCCTCGCTCCACGCACAGGAGCAGATCGGCATCGCCCTCGGCGCGAAGGCGCCCGGCGCCACCGTGTGGACGCTCGACGGACAGAAGACCGACCTCGCGCGCTACATCGGCAAGGGCCCCGTGCTCCTGGAGTTCTGGGCCACCTGGTGCGGCAACTGCAAGGAGCTCGAGCCGCAGCTCCTCCAGCTCGTGAAGAAGTACTCGCCGAAGGTGACGTTCGTGGACGTGGCGGTGTCGGTGAACCAGTCCCCCGAGCGCGTGCGCCGCTACGCCGAGAAGTACCACTACACGCACACCGTGCTCTACGACACCAACGGCGACGCCACCACCGCCTACGACGTCCCCGCCACCTCGTACATCGTGGTGCTCGACCGGACGGGAAAGGTGGTGTACACGGGGCTGGGACCGGAGCAGGACCTCGAGAAGGCGCTGGCGAAGGCGTTGTAGGGGATGGGGGATGGGGTGTGTGGGACCTGGAAACTAGACCACCATGGAACGCGTGTCGCGTGTAGGAGACTGACGGGATGAGGAGCGAGGTAGAGCGCGTGTAGGTTCGCGTGTAGGTGGACTCTCTCTACATCCCGCGCTACACGCGCCGTACCTCCTTCCTCATCCCGTCAGTTCCCCACACGCCACACGCGTTCCATGGTGGTCTAGTTTCCAGGTCCTAGCCCCCACCCATCCCCCACCCCCTGGTTCAGCGATCCGACCACACCGCCAGCTCGTTCCCACTCGGATCCGTGAAGTGGAACCGCCGGCCGCCGGGGAAGCTGAAGATGGGCTTCACGATCGTGCCGCCGGCGCGGCGTACGCGCTCCTCGGCGGCGGCGAGGTCGACGGCGAAGATCACCACCAGCACGCCGCCGCGCCCGACGGTCCCCGACTTCGTCAGGCCGCCGGCCAGCCGGCCATCCTCGAAGCTGCTGTAGTCCGGGCCGTAGTCCGTGAACCTCCAGCCGAACGCGTGGGCGTAGAAGCGCTTCGCGCGCTCCACGTCGGTGGCCGGCATCTCGATGTAGTCGATGCGTCCGTCGTGCTCGGCGCTCTGCCGCTGCTCGGGAAGGGATGAGGTGCTCATGGGATCGCTCGTGGTGAGAGGGGACACGGCCGCCAGTCGGTGGCCGCACTCACGATGTCATTCCCCGGCCGTCTCGTCTTGAACGAATCCGACACCCGCGCGCTCGGCGGCCCACTGCGCGGGAGTGAGCCCGGCCAGCGCCCGGAACTCGCGATTGAAGTGCGGCTGGTCGGCGTACCCCGACGCGTGCGCGAGCGCGGACCAGGAGAGCGACGGCGGAGCGCCGCCGACGCCGGTCCACCGGCTCCCACGGCGCGCGATCTCCACGGTGGCGGCGCGGAAGCGGAGCACGCGCGCCAGGAACTTCGGGGAGAGCCCCACACACCGGTCGAAGGCGCGCTCGAGGCGGCGCTCGCCCACGCCGAGCGCGGCGGCCGTCTCGCGAACGCCCACGCCGCCGCGCGCGCGTCGCACGAGCGCCACCGCGCTCGCCACGAGCTCCACCTCGCGCCGCGCCGCGCTCCACCGGCGCGACCGCATCCCGCGGAGGAGCAACGCCTCCACGCGCGCCACCCGCTCGCTCGCCGGCACGTCGGCCAGCGCATCGGCCAGCGCGTCCGCGACCCCACCCCACAGCGCGTCGAGCGCGACGGTGCGGTCGGTGAGCTCGTCGAGCGCGATGTCGAGGAAGGGGAACGCCCCGCCGGGTTGGAAGCGCACGCCGAACAGGTCCACGCGCCCCGAGATCGGCACCACCGTGGCCCGCCGCATGGCTCCGACCACGAACGGCGCCCCCGCACCGTCGCCCGTCGCGAGATCCACGATCACGTCCGCGCACCCATCGGGGAGCACGCGGCTCGTCGTCGCCGGCGCGTCCACCGCGGTGATCGACCAGAAGCACTCCACCCACGCCGCCAGCGGCGGCGATGGCGGGTACTCGGCGTAGCTCGGCGCGCCCTGGGGGGCGGGGGCGGGGGCGGTGGCTGCCATGCGGAGAATCTACGAACTTCCGCGACGATGTAGAGATCCCGCCGCCGGCTCCGACTACTCCCCGAACGCGCCGGCGACGGCGCCCAACCCGAGAGGAGAACGACCCATGAAGTACATGCTGATGATGCACACCCCGCGCGGGACGGGTGACTACCAGATCAGCCACTGGTCCCCCGAAGACATCCAGGCGCACATGGCGTTCATGCGCCGCCTCAACAAGGATCTCATGGAGGCGGGAGAGTGGGTGGACGGCCAGGGGCTGACCCCGCCGGGCCAGGCGAAGCTCGTGCGCGCGGGGAAGAACGGGGAGCCGGTGACGGATGGCCCGTTCGCCGAGTCGAAGGAGTTCCTCGCCGGCTACTGGATCGTGGACGTCGACAGCCCCGAGCGCGCCTACGCGATCGCGGCCAGGGTCTCGACGGCCCCCGGGCCGGGAGGGGCGCCGCTCCACATGGCGGTCGAAGTGAGGCAGGTCATGAGCGCGCCGACGGAGCTCTGAACGGCGGGAGTAGGACCTGGTGGCTAGACCACCGTGAAACGCGTGTGGCGCGTGGGGAACTGACGGAGAGAGGGCGCAGGTACGGCGCGTGTAGGCTCGGCGGTAGGGGAACTCTCTCTACATCCCGCCCTACACGCGCTCTACCTCGCTCCTCTTCCCGTCAGTCTCCCACACGCCACACGCGTTTCATGGTGGTCC
>CAMLEQ010000255.1 GCA_946479015.1 uncultured Gemmatimonadota bacterium
GGGTTCGCCGATGTGGACTACCCCATGTTCCGCCTCGCCGACGCGTACCTCATGTACGCCGAGGCGGTGCTGCGCGGCGGCGGCGGCGACCTGTCGACGGCGCTGGGCTACGTCAACCAGCTCCGCGAGCGGGCGTACGGCGATGCGAGCGGAGACATCACGGCCTCCCAGCTCACGCTCGACTTCATCCTCGACGAGCGGGCGCGGGAGCTGCTCTGGGAGGGGCACCGCCGCACCGACCTGATCCGGTTCGACCGGTTCACGAAGAATGGCGTGTGGGCCTGGAAGGGGAACGTCGAGGCGGGGGCGGAGACGCAGGAGTTCCGGAACCTCTACCCACTCCCCGCGTCTGAGCTGGTGGCGAACCCGAACCTGACGCAGAACCCCGGCTACTGAGCGCCGCCAACCGGCAGCGGGCTCAGCCCGCTGCCGGTTGGCGGGCACGTGCTGCCGTCGTCATTATCGTGCACTGCCCCGCCGTCGCACCATCGCGGCGGCGGGGACCGCGCTCACACCACGCCATGACATTGTTTCCCCCGCACCCACCGCCCCCGCGGCCCGCGGGTGATCGCCCGCCAGGCACGCGTTCCGGAGCGGCCGCATCCGATCCAGCGTCGCTGACGCTCCTCGCGCCCGTTTCGGGTGTGATCGTGCCGCTCGACCGCGTGCCCGACGAAGCGTTCGCGCAGCGGCTGGCGGGCGACGGCATCGCGATCGATCCGCTGAGCGATCGCGTGCTCGCGCCATGTGATGCGCGCGTCCTCCAGGTGCACCGCGCCAACCACGCGGTCACGCTCGCCGCGCGCGGCCTCGAGATCATCATCCACGTCGGACTCGACACGGTGATGCTGAAGGGCGAGGGGTTCACCCCTCTCGTGAAAGCCGGCGACGAGGTGCGCACCGGAGACCCGCTGCTCGCCTTCGACGCCGACCTCGTGGCCCGGCGCGCGCGCAGCCTGCTCACGGAGATCGTCGTGGCGAACGTGGAGCGCGTCGCCGCCATCGAACCGGCCGCTGGCCCGGTGACCGCCGCGCGCGATGTGCTGATGCGGATACGTCTCGTCGACGCACCGGCGGCAGAAACGGCGTCCGCGCCCCCGCGGGAGGAGTCGATCGCCTCCGCTCCGATCATCGTGAAGTGCTCGGCCGGGCTGCACGCGCGACCGGCCGCGACGCTGGCGGCCGCGGCCCGCCGGTTCACCGCCGACGTACGGCTGGTGAAGAACGGACACGAGGCGAACGCGCGGAGCGTCGTGTCCACCATGGCACTCGAGGTCGCGGCGGGCGATGCGGTCACGGTGGTGGCGCGGGGGGACGACGCCTCCGATGCCGTCGCAACGCTCGCCGAACTGCTCGCGACGGATCTCGATGCCGGATACGCGCCCGCGCCTCAGCCGTCGCCGCCCTCGGCCGCGCGTCCGGAGACGCTCGCACGACCAACCACGGAAGGTGTGCTGCAGGGCGTGCCCGCGTCGCCGGGCATCGCCATCGGGAACGCGTTCCAGCTCCGCGACGACGACCTGGTCCCGGAAGAGCGGGCCGCGGACCCGAACCGCGAGCGGCGCGCGCTCGATGCCGCCATCGCCGCCGCGTGCCGGCAGCTCGACGCGCTGCGCGAGCGGCTCGAGCGCGAGGGGCGCGCGGGGGAGGGGGCGATCTTCGCGGCGCACCGGGAGCTGCTCGAGGATCCCGCGCTGGTGGACGCCGCCGACGCCGGCATCCGTGCCGGCGCGTCGGCAGCCCACGCGTGGCGGCAGGCGTACTGCGCGCAGGTCGATCGCCTGCGCTCGCTCGACAATCCCCTCCTCGCCGCGCGCGGCGCGGACCTGCGCGACGTGGGGCGCCGGGTGCTGCACCTGCTCGTGGGGGGCGACGGCGCGCCGCGCGAGGTGCCCCCTGATTCGATCGTCATCGCCGAGGAGCTGGCGCCATCGGACATCGCCTCGCTCGACCGCGCGCGTGTCGTCGGCGTGTGCACGACGATGGGGAGCGCCACCTCGCACGCCGCGATCCTCGCGCGCGGGTTGGGGATCCCAGCGGTGGCGGGGATGGATCCACGCGCGCTCGCGCTCCCCACGGGGACGCGCGTGGTGCTCGACGGCGACGCCGGCCTGCTCGACACGGCGCCGGACGCCGAGCGAATGGCGCGGATCGCGGAGCGGCAGGCGGCGGACGCGCGCCGGCGCGCGAGCGAGCTCGCAGCCGCGGCATCGCCGGCGATCACACGCGACGGGCATCGCGTGGAGGTGGTCGCGAACATCGGCGACGTGGACGGCGCGCACCGCGTTCCCGAGGTGGGTGGTGAGGGGGTGGGGCTGCTGCGCAGCGAGTTCCTCTTCCTGCACCGCCACGCCGCGCCCGATGAGGACGAGCAGACACGGAGCTACGAGGCGGTGGCGCGCGCGCTCGGCCCGGAGCGGATCCTCGTCATCCGCACGCTCGATGTGGGCGGGGACAAGGCGCTGCCGTATCTCGCCGTGGCCGACGAGGCGAACCCGTTCCTCGGCGAGCGCGGCGTCCGCCTGACGCTGAATCATCCCGCGCTCTTCCGCGCGCAGATCCGCGCGATCCTGCGCGCGTCCGTGAGTGGCCGGGTGGCCATGATGTTCCCGATGATCGCCACGCTCGCCGAGTGGCGCGCGGCGCGCGAGATGGTGGAGCGCGAGCGCGCCGAGCTCGGGGTCCCTGCGGTGCCCGTAGGGATCATGGTGGAGACCGCGGCGGCTGCGCTCATGGCGGAGCGGTTCGCGCGGGAGGCGGACTTCTTCTCCATCGGCACGAACGACCTGACGCAGTACACGCTGGCGATGGATCGCTCGAACCCGCGCCTCGCGCCGCAGCTGGACGCGTTGCACCCGGCGGTGCTCCGCCTCATCGAGCGTACCGTCGACGGCGCGCACGCGCACGGGCGCTGGGTGGGCGTGTGCGGGGCGGCGGCTGGAGACATCGCGGCCGTGCCGGTGCTCGTGGGGCTCGGCGTGGATGAGTTGAGCGCGGACGTGCCGCTCGTGCCCGCGGTGAAGGCACGGGTGCGGACGCTGTCGCTCGAAGCCTGTCGCGCCACCGCCCGGGAGGCGCTCGATGCGTCCGACGGCGCGGCGGTGCGCGAGATCGTGAGGAGACGTCATGGCTGAAGCGGCGACCATCGGGGCGACGCCCCGCCAGAGCTGGAGTGCCCGGAGCCTGGGCCGTGCCGCCTTCGGGTGGCTACAGAAGATCGGAAAGGCGCTGATGCTCCCCGTCTCCGTGCTTCCGGCGGCGGGGCTCCTGCTCGGCATCGGGAGCGCCAAGTTCGCCTGGCTCCCCGCCGTCGTCTCGAACGTGATGGCGCAGGCGGGGGGCGCCATCTTCAGCAACCTGGCGCTCATCTTCGCGATCGGCGTCGCGCTCGGCCTCACGAACAACGACGGCGTCGCGGCGCTCGCGTCGGTGGTGGGGTACGCGGTGCTGCTGGCGACGATGGGTGTGATGGCGCCGCTGCTGCACTACGACGCGAAGCCGATCATGGGGATCCCGTCGATCGAGACGGGGGTGTTCGGCGGGATCCTGATCGGCGCGGTCGCGGCGATCCTGTTCAATCGCTTCTTCCGGGTGAAGCTGCCGCCGTATCTCGGCTTCTTCTCCGGGAAGCGATCGGTGCCGATCCTGACGGCGTTCGCGGCGGTGCTCGCGGGGGTCGTACTGAGCATCGTGTGGCCGCCGATCGGAAAGCAGATCGACGTCTTCTCGCACTGGGCGGCGAGCGGGAGCCCGGCGATCGCGTTCGCCATCTACGGCGTGGTGGAGCGCTCGCTCATCCCGTTCGGGCTCCATCACATCTGGAACGTCCCCTTCTTCTTCGAGGTGGGGAAGTACGTGGACCCGGCCACGGGGCAGGTGATCCGCGGGGAGATCTACCGCTTCACCGCCGGCGATCCGACCGCCGGCAACCTGGCGGGGGGCTACCTGTTCAAGATGTGGGGACTTCCGGCGGCCGCGCTGGCGATCTGGCGCACGGCGAAGCCCGAGCAGCGGAAGCGGGTGGGCGGCCTCATGATCTCCGCGGCGCTCACGTCGTTCCTCACGGGGATCACGGAGCCGATCGAGTTCTCCTTCCTGTTCGTGGCGCCGCTGCTCTACGCGATCCACGCGCTGCTGGCCGGCGCGGCGTACTTCGTGGCGATCGAGCTGGGGATCCACCACAGCACGACGTTCTCGCACGGGCTGATCGACTACATCGTGCTCTACCCGCACTCGCGGCGTGGATGGTGGCTGCTCTGGCTCGGGCCGCTCTGGGCGGTGATGTACTACTTCATCTTCAAGACGATCATCATCCGGCGGAACCTGAAGACGCCGGGGCGCGAGACCGACGATACGGTGCCCGGCGCCGCGGGCGCGGGCGCGGCGGAGGGCGATGGCATGGCGGCGCGCCTGGTCGCCGCGTTCGGCGGAGCGGACAACATTCGCAGCCTGGATGCGTGCATCACCCGGCTGCGCGTGGAGCTCGCCGACGTGACGCGCGCGAACGCGGACGCGCTGCGCGCACTCGGCGCCACGGGCGTGGTGAAGGTGGGGGGCGGCGTGCAGGCGATCTTCGGGACGCGGTCGGAGAACCTGAAGACGGACATGGAGGAATACATGCGCTCGGCGGGCGGCGATGGCGTGGGCGCGAGCGCGCCCGCCGCCGCACCCCGGGCGCCGAGCCGGATCGTCGCGACCCCGGCGCAGCGCGAGCGCGCGGCGCGGATCGCCGCGGGGCTGGGGGGCGAGCGGAACATCGTGCGCGTGGAGCCGGTCGCGCTCACGCGACTGCGGGCGGAGGTGCGCGACCCGAAGGCGATCGACGAAGGCGTGCTCGCGGCAGCGGGCGCCTCGGGGGTGTGGCGCGTGTCGGACGACGTCGTGCACGTCATCGTGGGAGAGGACGCCGCGGGGTACGCCGCGGCGCTCGCCGGGGACGCGCATTGAAGGCGCGGGCATCGATCGCGGTCGCGCTGGTCGTGTGCGCGCCCGCGACGCTGGCCGCGCAGCGTGGCGCGCGGCGGGGACGATCCGGGAGCGCGTTCGTGGTCACCGACAGCTCCGTGCGGCAGGGCAGGTTCGAGGCGGTGGCGCTCTCGCGCGACACGATCGTCTCCAGCTATCCACGCGCGGCGCGCGAGGTTCGCTTCCGCTTCAGCATCAACGGATTGGAGAACGAGTTCCCGTCCGGCACCGAGCACACCATCTATCTCCGCCCCCGCGACGGACGGCTCGTCACCCCGCTCTATCGCTTCGGCGTGGAGGGGGACCCGCCCCCTCCCACGCCCGAGGAATCGGCGAGCAGCGAGGAGGGAACGGCGCGGGTGACGTTCCGGGTGGACCTGCGGCACGTGCTGCGGAGCCTCGATGAGAAGGGGTACTACGATCCCCCGCTCGGCGCGCGCATCGATCGGGGTGCGCTGCAGCACGTGTACGTGCTCGGCGAGCCGGCGCCGCTCTCGTGGGACTACGGCACGCTGCATCCTGGCTCGGAGAGCGAGCTGTTCGACCGCGACGGCGACGGCATCTACGAGGGAACGGTGCCGATCGCCACCGAGTACGCGCGTCCACGCACCACGGACGGACGCGCCATCTGGGCGCGGACGGCCGATCTCTCCGGGTTCCCCGCGCTGTCGTCATCGCAGCGGCTGCAGGACGCCGTCTACCGCCTCTCGCTCGAGGAGCTGCACCTGCTCGTGCGCGATGATGGAGCGCTCTCCGCCGGAGCCAAGTGGCCCGGAGTGTGGACGCGCGACATCTCGCTGAGCAGCATCCTGTCGCTCGCCATCGTCGCCCCCGATGCGGTGCGCCGGAGCCTCCTCGCGAAGGTGGACTCCACGGGGCGGATCATCCAGGACACCGGCACGGGGGGCTCGTGGC
>CAMLEQ010000256.1 GCA_946479015.1 uncultured Gemmatimonadota bacterium
GATGAGCTTCTTCGCGTCCTCGGACTTCGCCTTGTACTCGATCCCGGCGTAGATGTCCTCCGTGTTCTCGCGGAAGATCACCATGTCCACGTCCTGCGGCGCCTTCACGGGGGAGGGGACCCCCTCGAACCAGCGCACCGGGCGCACGCAGGCGTACAGGTCCAGCTTCTGCCGGAGCGTGACGTTCAGCGACCGGAATCCACCCCCCACCGGCGTCGTGAGCGGCCCCTTGATCGCCACCAGGTGGTGGTCGATGGCCGCGAGGGTGTCGTCGGGGAGCCAGGTGTTGAGCAGGTTCTTCGACTTCTCCCCCGCCAGCACCTCGAACCACACGATGCGCCGGGCGTCGCCGTACGCCTTCTTCACCGCACCGTCGAACACGAGCTGGGAGGCGCGCCAGATGTCCGGCCCCGTGCCGTCCCCCTCGATGAACGGGATGATCGGCATGTTCGGGACTTGCAGCGCCCCGTCCTTCATCGTGATCGTTTCTCCCTGGGCGGGAGGCTTCAGGTCGCTGTATGCGGGCATGGCGGAGGTCGGCATGATTCGTCTCGTGTTGGTACGTGTCGTGTCGGAAACGGCCGTAGAAAGTTATGCCGGGTGACATGATCGGCAACGCCCCCGCGGTCCGCGCCGCCGCGGCGATCCACGACGCGTTCGACGCCTACCACGGCGCCTTTCGCGCGATCACCCGGCGCGCGCGCCAGCGCTTCGAGCAGCGCGACTGGCCGCTCGCGCAGCGCGACGCCGCCGAGCGGCTCGCCATCTACAAGCGCCACCTGGACGCGGTGCTCGCCGTGGTGCGCGACGCGCTCGGCGACGCCGCCACGGATGCTCCCACCTGGCAGGAGGTGCGGTGGCTCCACTCGGCGCTCATCGTGGACCGCGACGACTGCGAGCTGGCCGAGACGTTCTTCAACTCCGTGACGCGCCGGATCTTCACCACGGTGGGGGTGAACCAGCGCGTGGAGTACGTGTTCCCCGACGCCACCCCTGGCGAGTGGCTGGAGCCGCCGCCGATCCTGCGCCGGTACGCACGGGAGGGGAGCACGGAGGCGGTGGTGCGCCGCATCCTCGGCGACGTGCCGTGGAGCGTCCCCTGGCGCGACCTCGGCCGCGACGCGGCGCTCGTGGCGGAGCGGGTGCGCGAGGGGGTGTGCGACGCGTGGGGCGACGACGGGTTCGACGCCGTGGAGATGCTCGAGTCCCCCTTCTTCCGCAACAAGGGGGCGTACCTCGTGGGGCGCATCTGGCGAGGGGACCGGCTCATCCCCCTCCTCCTGCCGCTGCTCAACGACGAGCGCGGCATTCACGTGGACGCCGTGCTCACGACCTCCGACGAGGCGAGCATCGTGTTCGGCTTCAGCTGGTCGTACTTCCTGGCCGACATCGCCCGCCCCAGCGCCGCGGTGGAGTTCCTCGCCTCGATCATGCCGCTCAAGCGCACGGACGAGCTGTACACCGCGATCGGCTACAACAAGCACGGCAAGACGGAGCTGTACCGGAGCCTGGTGGAGCACCTCCGCGATCCCGCTGCGACGTTCGAGTTCGCGCCGGGGGACGAGGGGCTGGTGATGAGCGTGTTCACGCTCCCCTCGCTCAACGTGGTGTTCAAGATCATCAAGGACTCCTTCGGCCACCCCAAGCGCACCACGCGCCGGGACGTCATGGCGAAGTACCACCTCGTGTTCGTGCGCGACCGCGTGGGGCGGCTGGCCGACGCGCAGGAGTTCGAGCACCTCCAGTTCCCCCGCGCCCGCTTCTCCGACGAGCTGCTGCGGCACCTCGTGGAGGTGGCCGGGTCCACGGTGCACGCGGACGACGACCGTGTGGTGATCCGCCACCTGTACACCGAGCGGCGGGTGACGCCGCTGAACGTGTACCTGCGGGAGGCGTCGCCTGAAGCGGCGCGCGACGCGATCGTCGACTATGGCTGGGCGATCAAGGATCTCGCGGCGGCGAACATCTTCACCGGCGACATGCTGCTCAAGAACTTCGGGGTGAGCCGGCACGGGCGGGTGATCTTCTACGACTACGACGAGCTGTGCCTGCTCACCGACTGCACCTTCCGGTCGCTCCCGCAGCCGCGGAGCCTGGACGAGGAGCTGTCGGCGGAGCCGTGGTACTACGTGGGGGAGCTGGACGTCTTTCCCGAGGAGTTCGGCGCGTTCATGGTGCCGGCGGGGGAGCTGCGCGAGGCGTTCCTGGGCGCGCACGCCGATCTGCTCACGGTGGAGTTCTGGCGCGCGATGCAGGAGCGCCAGCGCGCCGGTGAGCTCTCCGACGTCTTCCCGTATCGCCAGTGCCGGCGGCTCCCGTCCCCATGACCGAGCACGACGTGATCGTCGTCGGCGCCGGGGCGATGGGGAGCGCCGCGGCCTGGCGCCTCGCCGCGCGCGGCGCGCGCGTCCTGGCGATCGACCGCTGGTCGCCGCCGCACGCGTACGGGTCGACGCACGGCCGCTCGCGGATCATTCGCGAGGCCTACTACGAGCACCCGTGCTACGTGCCGCTGGTGCGGCGCGCCTACGAGCTGTGGGCGGAGCTGGAGCGCGAGAGCGGCCAGACGCTCTTCCGTCGCACGGGCGGGCTCATGGTGGGCCCTCCGGACGGGGCGCTGGTCTCGGGGGCGAAGCGGAGCGCGGTGGAGCACGCGCTCCCGCACGAGGAGCTCGACGCGGCGGAGATCCGCCGGCGCTTCCCCGGCTTCGCCCCCGAGACCGGGATGGTGGGCGTGTGGGAGCCGCGCGCCGGCGTCCTCCACCCCGAGATGTGCGTGCGCGCCATGCTCGATGCCGCCGCCGGTCACGGCGCCGTGCTCCTCACCGGCGAGCGGGTGGTGCGCTGGATCGTGGAGGGCGGAGTAGGGGACACCATCGGACTCGTGACCGTGGAGACCGACCGCGGAGCGCACCGGGCCCGCTCGCTGGTGCTCACCGCCGGCGCGTGGCTCCCGGCGCTCGTGCGAGACGTGCCCCTTCCCCTGGAGGTGGAGCGCCAGCTCCTGTTCTGGTTCGAGCCGCTGGAGCGCGACAGACGCTGGGCGCCGGAGCGCGCCCCCGTCGCGCTCTGGGAGTACGCGCCGGAGCGGTTCTTCTACACCTTCCCCGACCTGGGCGATGGCGTGAAGATGGGAATCCACCACGAGGGGGAGATCGTGGACCCCGATGCGCCGGTGCTCCCCGCGCGCCCGGAGGAGGAAGCGCGCGCCCGCGCGCTGATGCGGCGCTTCCTTCCCGGAGCCGCCGGCGCGGTGCGCGAGAGCGTGACGTGTCTCTACACCGACACCCCCGACCGCCATTTCCTGATCGACCGCCACCCCAACCACGAGCGCGTGATCCTCGCGAGCCCGTGCTCCGGCCACGGCTTCAAGTTCGCCCCTGCCATCGGCGACCTGATCGCCGACCTGTGCCTGGAGGAGGGGACGGCGTTCCCGCTCACCCCGTTCTCGCTTTCCCGCTTCTTCCCCCCCGCCCCCCGGTCCCCAGCCCCGAGCCCCTGATCACCCGCCGCCGACGATCCGTTCCACCTCGCTCTTCGTCCCCGCGTACTTGAGCGTGGGGAGCATCGCCTGCAGGGCCGGCGTGCCACGCGCGGGGCGCACGACGCGCGCGAAGGTGCTCACCACCCACTGGCGCACGTAGGCGCGGTCGTCGTTGAGGTGGCTGGCGAGCAGCGAGAGCGCGTGATCGTTCCCGCGCGACGCGAGCACGCCCAGCGTGTACGCCACGCGGAGTTGCGTCCCGAGCCGCGTCTCGAGCTCCGCCACGAACGACGTGTCGCCGTGCCGGGCAATGGCGGAGAGCGCCGCGTTCTGGATCGCGTCGCGGTACGACGGCACCTCCAGCGCGCTCGCCAGGAACTCGCGGCGGCCGGCGCTGTCGATGTCGGCGATGGCGCCCACCGCGGCGGCGCGTGCCTCGTAGCTCGAGTCGTGCGCCCACGCGTCGCGGGCGAGCGCGAGGGCGCGCGCGCCCCCCACCTGCCCGAGGGACACGAGCGCCGCCTGGCGAACGGTGGACGACGTGTCGCCGAGGGCCCGCGCGAGTGCCGGGAGCACCAGCTCGGGCGCGAAGCCGCCGAGCGCGCCCGCGGCCTGGGCGCGCGTGAGGAAGTAGTCCGACCCCGTGGCGGCGTCGGCGAGCGCGCGGGCCGCGGTGGTGTCGTGCGTCCGCTCGGCGAGCTGGCCGATCACCCACCACCGGTTCCAGATGTCGGGATCGCGCCCGAGCTGCGTCGCGAGCCAGGGGCTGGGCTCATCGAACCGCAGCTGCTTGAGCACGCGATTCCCGTCGTCGAACACCACCATGGTGGGCTCGCCGGGGAGCGCGCCGAGGTCGATGGACTGCTCGCGCGCGTCGAGCCACACCTCGCGGGTCACGTCGCCGTGCGTGGTGCCGACGCGCACCGTGATCGGCATGCGGTACACCGTGGGGGTGGTGAAGCGCAGCCCGGTGCTGTCCGGCGCCGTGCTGTCCCCCTGCGTCTGCTTCACGGTCAACCGCATGGTGCGCGCGCTCGAGTCGTACGCCGCCGTGACCGTCAGCTTCGGGTAGCCCGACTGGTAGAGCCACTCGTCCCAGAACCAGGCGAGGTTCTCCCCGGTGGCGGCGAGCACCGACTGGCGGAAGTCGTCGGTGGTGGCGTTCCCGTGGGCGTGCCGGGTGAGATACTCGTGCACCGAGGCCCAGAAGCGCTCGTCCCCCAGGTAGCGGCGCAGCATGCGCAGCACGAGCGCGCCCTTGGGGTAGATGTTGTTCGAGCCGATGGACGCGAGCGGCATGCTGCGCCGCGCGTCGATGGCCATGAACTGCCGGTACTCGTCCAGATAGTAGTCGTCGCTCGCCTGCCGGCCGAGCTCGTGCTCCCAGTACGCCCCGGGCATGAACTCGGCGAATCCCTCGTTCAGCCACATGTTGGCCCAGTTCTCCGTGGTCACGTAATCGCCGAACCACTGATGGGCCAGCTCGTGGGGGATGAGGATGTACTGGTACCACGGCCGGTCGCGGTAGGCGCGCGCGTCGGGGAGCCAGTCCACGAGCGTGGTGGCGCTCACGTTCTCCATCCCGCCGAAGAAGTCGGCCACGGTGGTCTGCGCGTACTTCGCCCACGGGTAGCGCACGCCGGTGAGCTGCGAGTAGACGTCGATCATCCGCGGCGTGACGCTGAACAGCGGGCGCGCGAGGGCGCTGTCCTCGGGGTAGACGTAGTAGTCCACCGGAATGCCGTGCCACGAGTCGTGCACCCGGTGCAGCGACCCGATCACGAGCGACACGAGGTAGGTGGGCGCCGGCTTGCGCTGCGACCACCGGACGGTGTGCTGGCCGTGCCCGACCCGGCGGTCGGAGACGAGGCGGCCGTTGGAGACCACGGTGAGGGCGGTGGGCACGGTGGCCGACAGCTCCCACGTCATCTTGTCGTTCGGGAAGTCGTACGTGGGGAACCAGAGGTGGTTGTTGGTGTCCTCCCCCTGGCTCCAGAGCTGCCGCGGCCGGTGCGGCCGCCCCTCCGGCTCGATGAAGGTGAGCCCCGCGCCGCTCCGGATCCTGGCGTGGTAGGCGATGGTGAAGCGGACCGTGTCGCCGAACGCGGCGCTCGTGGGAAGGCGAACCACGAGCGTGTCCCCCCGGTGGTCGGCGCGCAGCACCACGCCGCGGGGGCCGGTGACCCGCTGGATGTCGAGCAGGGCGCCGGCGTCGAGCACCACCGAGTCCATCGCCGGGCGCCGCGACACGAGCGTGGTGGCCACGCGGCCGTCGAAGCTCGTGGAGTCCCAGCTCACGTTGCGGATCTCGATCCGCTGGTGGACCAGATCGTAATCGTGCGAGCGGGTGTATCGGTCGTTGGCGATCCGCTCGCCGTTCGACT
>CAMLEQ010000257.1 GCA_946479015.1 uncultured Gemmatimonadota bacterium
CCGGGTTGATCTGGTCCACGACCGAGGCCGGGTCGTTGTCGAAGGCGATGATCACGGGCGTGCGCCGCGACAGGCGGCCGCCGCCCCGTCCGAGAGCGCCGCCGCGGCGCCCGCCGCGGCGGCGACGGCGGAGCCCTCCGCGAGCGCCGGCACGCTCGCCGTGGACCACCGCACGACGCTCCAACTCGCTCCCGATGGCGACGCGGCGCTCGCGGAGCTGTCGCCGCGGACGCGCGTGGTCACGCTCGCGCGCGAGCGCGGCTGGGTGCGCGTGCAGGTGGAGGGGTGGGTGCGCGCGACCGATCTGGCGCCGGTGGACACCACCGTGCTCACCGCCATCAGCGCCGCCGACCTGCGCGCGGAGCCGGACAAGTACCAGGGGGAGACCGTGCGCTGGGCGGTGCAGAAGATCGCGCTCCAGACCGCGGATCCGCTCCGACGCGGCTTCGCCCCCGACGAGCCGTATCTCCTCGCCCGCGGCCCGGGGAAGGAGAACTCGCTCCTCTACCTCGCGCTCCCGCCGTCGCTCGTGGAGCAGGCGCGCCGCATCGAGCCGCTCTCCACGGTGCTGGTCACCGCGCGCGTGCGCGCGGGACGAAGCGAGCCGTCCGGGGTACCACTCCTGGATGTCGTGAGCATCGCCCAGCGCTGACGCGCGCCCGGGCGGCACCGCACTTGCCAAATCGTTCGTCGAGCGCGCCGCACGCGCGCCGGCGGCGCTCCATCTCCCGATCGCATCCCGAATGACTTTCCGCCAGTTCCGTCAACGCCACCCGGGCTTCGTCTCCGCGATCGCGATCGTGCTGCTGGCCTTTCTCGCGCTCGATGGGTGGCTCGTGTACAAGCGGGTGACGTACCAGCAGGAGATCGCCCGGCTGCGGTCGGGGATGAGCGACTTCGAGCGCAAGCGCACCGACGCGATCCTCGACTCGCGGGAGCGCCGCTTCGAGATGATGATGCAGCTGCTGCGTCGTCAGGCCAATCTGGACAAGGAGATCCACCTCGCCGTCTCGGTGGACTCGGCGCGCATGTACCTCGAGCGCGACGGGGCGCTGCTGCGGGAGATCCCGGTGGAGGTGGGACCGGAGCGCCGGATCGGCACCCCGCCCGACACGGTCCCCATGGCGGTGCCGCGCGGCGCGCGCTCCGTGCAGCTGGTGCTCGGCGCCGGCGACAGTTGGGAGGTCCCCGATTGGGTGTACCGCGACCGCGGCATCCCGGTGCCCGCCGACCGGACGGTGAAGGGGGCGCTCGGTCCCGTGGCGATCCTGCTCGATGGCGGCACGGTGATCTACTCCCTCCCCGAGGCCGGCCCCCTCAACGACTCCAGCTACGTGCTCCCCGGCAGCATCCGCGTGCGCGCGGAGGATCTTCGCGCGATCGTGCCGAACCTGGGGAAGGGCACGTCGGTCTACTTCTACTGACTCGACCTCCATCAGCGTGCGACTCTTTCGCGACAGCCCCCGATACGCCCTCTCCGCGCTCGCCCTCACGCTGCTCGTGGCGGCGGGGAGCGCGGCGCTGCTCTTCTCCACCGCGCAGATCCGCTTCCGGCGCGACATCAACCGCATCGTGTTCAACCGGAACTGGGACCTGCTCGACCAGGTGAGCCGGCAGGCCGGGCTGGTGAACGACTCGCTCGCGCAGACGCTCGCCGCCAGCCCGCAGCCCTCGGCGGCGCAGGGGTACATCGTGGTGAGCATCGAGGACCGCCGCCTCTGGTACAAGAAAGGGGACGAGACGCTGTACACCACCCAGGTGGCGGTGGGGAGCGGGAAGACGCTGGTCAAGCACGACGGCCGGGACGAGTACAAGTTCGACACGCCGCGCGGGCGGCTGGTGGTCCAGAGCAAGGAGGCGGATCCGGTGTGGGTCCCCCCCGACTGGCACTATCTCGAGATCGCGCGCAAGAAGGGGCTCGGCCTCGTGAAGCTCACGCGCGGGCAGAGCATCCCCACGCCGGACGGCGCGGTGGTGACCGTGGTGGGGAACGACGTGGTGAAGAGGTTCCCCGACGGGAAGGTGGTGCCGTACGAGGCGAGTGAGGGGCACGAGATCGTGGTGGGCGGGAACCTGATCGTGCCGCCGTACGGGACCAATCAGCGGAAGTACGACGGAGTGCTTGGGACGCACCGATTGAACCTGGGGGATGGGTACGCGCTGCACGGCACGGACGAGCCGACGTCGATCGGGAAGGCGGTGAGCCACGGCTGCGTCCGGCTGCGGAACGAGGACATCGACTACCTGTACAGCATCGTCCCCGTGGGGACGCCGGTGTTCATCTACTGACCGTATGGTCAGTCAACTGCTTGTCGCGACTTGGGTTGCGGCTGGCCGAGGGCAGGCGTCCCCCGTTAGGTTCAGAATGTTCATACCCTCGATCGAGGGCTCCTTGTAAAAGGGCACGTCGGCCCGAGTGAGGCCGGCACGCAAAGCCAAGAGGCGACGTCTGCGGTCGTCGCTAGTCTGGTTGCCAGGGAGGTACCCGTGCACCATCCAGAGACGCGCGCGCGCCGCGGCATTCGCGCACTCGGCTTGCTCGCCACCGTCGGCGTCGCTGCCGCGGTGGCGGCGGGAACCACGGCGAATCTCGATGCTCGTCCGGTCCGCAGGACCATGCTCCACCGCGTGACCACTCCGGTCGCGCCGCCCCCGGCGGCCAATCTCCTGGCCTTCGATTCGCTGATTGGCCGCAGTGGGAAGCTTCGTGCGCTCTTCGTGAGCCGCACGAAGCCGGCGTTCGCCATCTCCGCCCTCGAGCAGCTCTTCGGCGACAGCGCCGTGCGCACGCCGGGGGTGTACACGGTGAACGACAGCGGCGCCGACCGGACGTTCGCGCTCATCACCATGCTCCCCTTCTCCGCGAAGCGGAAAGGGCGCATCGGGGAGTATCGGATCGGCTACTGGCCCTACGAGCGGCATCCCGCGCGCTCCACGGCCTACGCCGATCCCGACGGGTTCATCGAGGTCACCCCGGACAATCAGGAGACGCACGTCTCGGAGCACTTCGAGCTGCGCGACTTCCTGACCCACGACCAGCAGGACGTGTGGCCGAAGTACCTCGTTCTCGACGAGCGGCTGATCGACAAGCTCGAGCTCGTGATCGAGGACCTGAACGCCCACGGGGTGCCCGTCACGCACCTGGCCGTGATGTCCGGCTTTCGCACTCCGCAGTACAACATCAAGGGAGTGGGGGAGGGGGGGCGCGCGCGCGACAGCCGTCACCAGTACGGTGACGCCGCCGATGTCTTCGTCGATGACGACGGCAACGGGCGCATGGACGACCTGAACCACGACGGACGGATCGACTGGCGCGATGCGCGCGTCATCCGCGATGCGGTGGATCGGGTCGAGGCCGCGCACCCGGAGCTCGTGGGCGGCGTGGGGCTGTATCGCGCCACGGCGGCGCACGGACCGTTCGCGCACGTGGATGCGCGAGGCAACCGCGCCCGTTGGGGAATGGGTTGAGCGACCAGGGCAACGATTCCAGGAGCGATTCGACCACAACTCGAGCGGGGAAGCGCGCGCCGGCGCCGGGCCGGCGCGCGGCGCGTGCCACGACGTTCATCGTCGCGCTCGCGTCCGCCGTCGGATTCATCACCACGTATCAGCCGCCGCGCGCCCTCGCTCGCGCGCCATTCGGCGATCACGTTCCGCTGGACAGCAACGTACCGCGCGTGCGGCTCGCCTCCTCCGCCTTCGGCCGGAGCGGGGCGCTGCAGGTGCGCTTCGCGCTCCCCGGAGAGCGGGTGGACTATCCACTCGAGCTGCGTGGCGACACCACCGGCCTCGACTACGTGTGGGAGCGGCTCGCCGACTCGATGCCGATCCACGCGCTGCGCCCCTTCACCGGCGACTCGCTCATGGTGCCGGCCGATCCGGGGTTCTACCAGCTCGCGCTCGTGCGCGATGGGCTGCGCCGCGTCGTGAACGGCCTCACGCTCGCCGTGATCGTGCCCTTCGACGCGAAGAAGGGGCCGGTGCTCGATGGGTACCGCATGGGCACCTACCCCGGCGAGCGCTCCGGGCACGCCGACCCGGACCGCCCCGCGGGGTTCGTGCGCGTGACGGCCGACGAGGCGGACCTGCAGATCACGAGGCACCTCCGTCTCTCCGACTTCCTCACGCGCGACGGGCAGGACACCTGGCCGCGCTACGCCGCGGTGAACCCGCGCGTCCTCGACAAGCTCGAGCTGGTGGTGGAGCGGATCTCGCACTCGCTCGGCGAGCGCACGCCCGAGGTGGAGGTCGACGTCCACTCCGCGTTCCGCACGCCGGCGTGGAACCGGCGCGTGCCGCGCGCCGCGCGCGACAGCCGCCACCAGTTCGGCGATGCGGTGGACGTGGCCATCGACGCCAACGGCGACGGCCGCATGGACGCCAGGGATGCGCGTCTGGTGGCCGCGGCGGTGGACTCGGTGGAGGCGGAGTATCCCGACCTCGTGGGGGGGATGGGGCTGTATACCAGCGGACGTTATCGCCATCCTTACGTGCACATCGATGCACGCGGCACCCGCGCGCGCTGGCGCGGGTGACCGCGGCTCACACACGGACGGGGCGATGAACGAGCTCTTGCGGGATCGGATCGTCCGGAAGCTGGAGACGCTTCCGGACGAGCGCGGCTATCAACTGCTCGACTACCTGGAGTTCCTGGAGTCGAAGTACGCGGACAAGACGGCGCAGACGCCGAACGTCTTTCAGCGCTTCGCCGAGGGGGTGGAGGACAGCCTGCGCGCGGGGCGCGTCTCCGCGTCCACGATCGCCGAGACGATGGGGCTGCTCAACAAGGCGATGGGGGTGCTCTCCGGCGTCGCGGCGGCCGGGCGGTCGGTGGCGAGCGACGTGGTGACCGCGGCGACGCGCGGCACGCCCCGTGCGACCGGGGAGCAGGGGGCGGGGGAGCCGCCCTCATCCACCGCGTCGTCCACGGAACCCCCAGCCACCGGAGAGCCCCCGAAGTGACCATCCGCGCCGAGCACTCGAGCGAGCCGATCACCGTGCGGCGCCGGCACCGGCGCCGGGCCCCGCGCACGGGCGCCAAGCGCACCGTGCTGGGCGTGATCCAGCGCATTCCCGCGTACCTGCGGCTGCTCGCCGGACTGCTCACCGACCGGCGCGTGTCACGGCTGGACAAGCTGCTGGTGGGCGCCGCGATCGCCTACGTGGTCATGCCGGTGGACCTGATCCCCGACTTCATCCCCTTCCTCGGGCAGGTGGACGACGTCTACCTGGTGATGCTCGCGCTCCAGCGCCTGATCGCGCACGCGGGGCGTCCGGTGCTCGAGGACCACTGGGACGGCGACCCCCGCGAGCTCACCCCGGCGGCGCTCCGCTCGGTGCTCATGGCGGCGTCGTTCTTCCTTCCCAAGCGGATTCGCCGGCGGCTGCGGCGCATGGCGTAGCGCGACGGCGCCCAGGTCCGCGCGCACTTGCCCGCCATCGCGAATCGGTCTAGCTTTCGCCATGGCTACCAGAACTCGATCACCGCTCCGGCCCGCCGTCTCCGAGCACTCGGAGGGCGGGCCTTCGCGCATCGATGAGGCTCGCGTGAACGGCAACGCGCGCGTCCGCATCGAGAGCGCCTTGACGTTCGACGACGTCCTCCTCGCCCCCCGCCACTCCACCACCCACCCCAAGGACGTGAGCACCGCGTCCCGGTTCACCACGGGGATCTCGCTCAACGTCCCGCTCGTCTCCGCCGCGATGGACACGGTGACGGAGTCGGAGATGGCGATCGCCATGGCGCGCGCCGGCGGGATCGGGGTGATCCACAAGAACATGTCCATCGACCGGCAGGCGGCCGAGGTCGACCGGGTGAAGCGGTCGGAGAGCGGGATGATCCTCAACCCGATCAC
>CAMLEQ010000258.1 GCA_946479015.1 uncultured Gemmatimonadota bacterium
ACCACCATCGCCGCCAGCGCCCGGGCGATCGCCTCGGTGGTCTCGTACTTGATCGGGAAGACGCCGTCGAGATAGCTCGTGGCGAGCGTCAGCTCGTCCGCGGAGATCGCGTCGGCGCGCATGCGCTCGATCTCCATCAGCACCTCGCGCGCCGCGTCGGCGGTGACGTCGCTCCGCACGGCCGTGGACACCACGAACGGACCGGCGCCGCGCCGCCACTCGAAGCCGCTGAAGGCGCCGTAGGTGTACGCGTGCTGCTCGCGCAGGTTGAGGTTGATGCGCGACGAGAAGAGCCCGCCGAGCACCGAGTTCATGACGAGCACCTTGAAGTAGTCGGGGTGCGAGCGCGGCAGCCCGGGGTGGCCGATGCGCAGCTCCGACTGCGGCGCCTCCTCCTTGCGCACGATGTGCGTGGCGGGCGCGGTGTGCGCCGGGGTCGCATCGGGGATCGGCGCCGACGGCGCGCTGCCGCGCCAGGTGCCGAACACCTCGCGCGCGATCGACGTCGCGTCGGCCACGGACACGTCCCCCACGAACACGAGCGTCGCCGCATCGGGGCGGTAGCGCTCCCGGTGGAACGCTTCCACGTCCGCGCGGCCGAGCGCGGAGACGCTCTCCTCCCCGCCATCCTCCGGCCGGGCGTAGCGCGAGGCGGGGGAATAGGTGAAGCGCGCGAACATCTCGTTGGCCAGCCCGCGCGGCTCGGTCCGGAGCTGCAGCAGGTCCGCCAGCCGCTCGGCCCGCAGTCGCTCCACCTCGCGCTCGGGGAACGCGGGCTCCAGCACCACCTCGCCGAGCAGCGCCACCGCTTCGCGCAGCCGCGATGAGAGCACGGTCGTGGCGACCGTGGCCGAGTCCCAGTCGGCACCGGCGACGAGCGCGCCGCCCAGCCGCTCGAAGCGCTCCGCCAGCTCGTTGCCGTCGCGCCGCGACGTCCCCTCGAGCAGCGCGCGCGCGGTGAGGTTGGCCACGCCATCCTTCCCTTCGGGCTCGGCGGAAGAGCCGGCGCTCGTCACGAGCATCACCGTCACCACCGGCAGCTTGTGCACCGGCGCGACGACCACGCGCAGGCCGCCGGGGATCGTCACCCGCTCGAAGGCGGGGAAGTGGTAGGGGCGCGGTGGCGCCGCCGCCGGACGCATGGTGGTGCTCACTGTCCCTCCGTGGCCGCGCCCGCCAGCTCCGCCTCCGCGCCTTCCGGCACGCGCGGCACGAACAGCAGCGATGCGCGATTGTCCGGTCCCAGCCGCGCGCGCGCGAACGCGCTCACCTGGTCGGCGGTCACGGCGCGGTAGCGCTCCGTCTGGACGTTCACGAGTCCCGGGTCGCCGAAGTACGTGGCGAACATCGACAGCTTGTCCGCCCGCTCGCCGGCCGACTGCATCGAGGAGGTGAATCCGGTCTCGATGAGCGCGACCGCGCGCTCCACGTCTACCGGCGTCACCCCGTCGCGCCACACGGCGTCGATCTCCTGCGCCACCTCCCCCTCGAGCACGTCGGGCGGGACCTCCGGGCGCGCCGTCACGTCCACCACCAGCAGGTCCGCTCCCTTCGCGAGATCGAAGGTGAAGGCGCTCGCCTCGGACGCCACCTGCCGCTCGCGCACCAGGCGGCGCTGCAGCCGGCTCCCCTTCCCCATCCCGAGCACCGCGCCGAGCACGCTGGCGGCGTAGTACTCGTCGCTCCCGAACACCGGCGCGCGGAACGCGAGGAACAACCGCGGCACCATCACGCTGTCAGGCACCACCTCGCGCCGCCACTGGCCGAAGGTGGGCGGGAGCGTCATGTCGGGGAGCGGCGGCGTGCCGCCGCCCGCGGGGATCGGGCCGAAGTAGCGCTCCACGAGCGCGCGGGTCTCGGCGGGATCGAAGTCCCCGGCGATCGACAGCACCGCGTTGTCCGGCGTGTAGTACGTGGCGAAGAACGTGGCCACGTCCTCGAGGCTCGCCTCGGTGAGATCCTCCATCGAGCCGATGAGCGAGTGATGGAACGGGTGCTCCGGCGGGAACGCGAGCGCAGGCAGCCGCTCCCACCACGTGCCGTACGGCTGGTTGTCCACGCTCCACCGGCGCTCGTTCTTCACCACGTCACGCTGCGTGTCGAGCTTCTGCTGCGTCATGGCCGGGAGCAACGCGCCCATCCGGTCGGCCTCCAGCCAGAGCGCGATCGCGAGCTGGTTCGACGGCACCGTCTCGAAGTAGTTCGTGCGCTCGAGCCAGGTGGAGCCGTTGAGCGTCCCGCCCGCGCGCTGGATGAGCTCGAAATGCTCGTTCGCGCCGACGTGCGCGGACCCCTGGAACAGCATGTGCTCGAACAGGTGCGCGAACCCCGTGCGCCCCGCTCGCTCGTTCGCCGAGCCGACGTGATACCAGAGGTTCACCGCCACGATCGGCGCCGTGTGGTCTTCCGAGAGCGTGACGAAGAGTCCGTTGGGAAGCCGGAATGTTTCGATCGGAATGCGCATGGTCGAAAGTTGCATGGTTCCGTGGACGCGAGAAACCCCGGTGTCGCACGCGTCCCTCAGCCGGAGCCCCCTGCTTGACACGTATCGGACGCGTCTTCATACTCACGTCCCCACTTGGCTCCCGCCCGGTGGGAACCCGAAGCCCAGAACGTCCGTTGCGCGGGTGACGAGGCGCCCCACGTGAGCGCGCCGGATGATGAGTCATCGTCAGGATGTATTCCACGCGGTCGCGTGTGCGTAGTAAAACCACAATGGTACGGAGGTGACTACCATGGCAGCGGACTTCTTCATCGGCGAGTCCCTGGTGGGCGACGGCAACGAGGTCGCGCACATCGATCTCATCATCGGCTCCAAATCGGGACACGCGGGACAGGCCTTCTGCAACGCGCTCGCCAACAACAAGGACGGCTTCACCACGCTGCTCGCGGTCGTGACACCGAACCTGGCCGCCAAGCCGGACACGATCCTCTTCAACAAGGTCACGATCAAGGGCGCCAAGCAGGCGGTGCAGATGTTCGGTCCCGCGCAGGCCGCCGTCGCGCGCGCCGTGGTGGACTCCGTGGAAGCCGGCGTGATCCCCCGCGACCGGGTGGACGACTACTGCGTGCTCGTCGGAGTGTTCATCCACTGGGATGCCAGCGACGACAAGAAGATCTTCGACTTCAACTACCGCGCGACCCGGCAGGCGCTCGAGCGGGCGATGAAGGGGCAGCCGAAGGCGGATGAGGTGATCAGCGGCGCCAAGACGGCGCGTCACCCCTTCGCGAGCGGCGCGGAAGGCTGACAGCGGCCGGCACGGCGGCCCAGGAAGTGAAAGACACACGGGTACGCGGAGGGGAGACGCGCTCGGCGCATTCCCTCGGCGTACCCGTGTGACATCGTACCACCTCCACGGAGCGCTCCCGCCATGCGAAAGCTTCTGTTGCAGCTCGACAGCTCGCGTCTGCCGAGCGTCTTCGACGCGGTGGTGGCGTACGATGCCGGCGCCGACGAGCTCATGAGTCGTGGCGGCATCACCGAGAACGATGTACGCGACCTCATCCATGGCTGCATCTTCACCCGCGGCCCCAAGGACCTGAAGAACACGGCCGTGTTCATCGGCGGGAGCGACATGGCCGCCGGCGAGCGCCTCCTCGCCGCCGCGGAGAAGGCGTTCTTCGGGCCGTTCCGGGTGTCGCTCATGCTCGACTCGAACGGCTCGAACACCACCGCCGTCGCGGCGGTGATGAAGATCCGCCATGCGCTGGGCGATGTGCGCGGGAAGCGCGTCCTCGTCACCGCCGGCACCGGACCGGTGGGAATGCGCGCCGCGGGACTCCTCGCGCGCGCCGGCGCGGAGGTCACCATCACCTCCCGCAAGGTGGACGAGGGGGACCGCATCGCGCGCGAGATCTCCAAGCGCTTCGGCGGCACGGTGCACTGCCACACGCTGCACGACGCGAGTGAGGCGGCGCGCGCGATGGAGGGAGCGCAGGTGCTGCTCAACGCCGGCCCCGCCGGCATCATGCTCGTGCCGCGCGATGCCTGGGCCGGGCGCGCGGGGCTCGCCGTCGCCGTGGATCTCAACGCCGTCCCGCCGCTCGGCATCGAGGGGATCGAGCCCACCGATGATGGCGCGACGCGTGACGGCGTCACCGTCTTCGGCGCGCTCGGCGTGGGCGGGTTCAAGATGAAGGTGCACAAGGCGTGCATCGCGAAGCTGTTCGAGCGCAACGATCTCGTGCTCGACGCCGAGACGATCGAGGATGTGGCCAAGGAGCTGGGCGCGTGAATGCGCGTCATCGGCATCGATCCCGGCACCGTGAGCATCGACCTCTGCGGACTCGCGGACGGAGCGGTCTTTCTCGACCGGTCCATCCCCACCGCTGAGGCGCTCGGCGATCCGGAGGGATTCGTCGCGATCCTTCGCGACGCGGCGCCGGCGCTGATCGCCGGACCATCGGGGTACGGGCTTCCCCTCACCACGGTCGCCGACGCGGACGACGAGGTGCTCCGTCTCGCCTATCTCGCCGCCCCGGGCGAGACGGGGGGGATCGGCGGGCTGCGCGCGCTCGCGCGCGCGTTCGAGCGCGCCGGGCTGCCGGTGGTGTTCACCCCCGGCGTCATCCATCTGCCCACCGTCCCCGCGCACCGCAAGGTGAACCGGGTGGACATGGGCACCGCCGACAAGGTGTGCGCCGCGGCGCTCGGCGTGCACGATCAGGCGCGGCGGATGGGCGGAGCGCTGCGCGACGTCTCCTTCATTCTCCTGGAGCTCGGGGGCGCGTTCAGCGCCGCGCTCGCCGTGCGCGATGGCCGCATCGTCGACGGCCAGGGCGGCACCGCCGGTCCGCTCGGCGTGCTCGCCGCCGGCGCGCTCGATGGCGAGGTGGCGTTCCTGGCGGGGGAGGTGGACAAGTCGCTCCTCTTCCGCGGCGGCGTCGCGAGCCTGGTGGGCGATGCGGAGCACGCGGTGCGGCGGATCGCCGAGCCGGAGCGCCCGTGCGACCGGCTGGCGCGGGAGGCGTTCCTGGAGAGCGCGGTGAAGGCCGTGGCCGCGCTGCACGTGGTGGTGCCGCACCCGCGCGAGATCCTGCTCTCCGGGCGCGTGGCGCGCGTGGAGAGCATCGCGCGCGAGCTGCGCCTCCGGCTCAGTCCGTTCGGTCCGGTGCGCCAGCTCGAGGGCTTCGCGCGCGTGTCCAAGGAAGCGGCACAGGGCGCGGCGCTCATCGCCGACGGGCTCGCGGGCGGCATCAACGAGCCGCTCACGAGCGTGCTCGGGATCCGCGAGGCCGCGGGCACGGCGCTCGATCATCTCTACATCATCACGCGCGATGCGGCTCGCCGCCGGCTCGGTCTCGCCTGACGGGGACGCGCCTGACGGGCCGGCGCGCCCGCCGCGCGTGCTCGTGGCGGGACTGTCCACGCGGGCGATCGCGGAGTCGGCCGCGCGGGCCGGCGTGGCCGTGCGATCGCTCGACGGCTTCGGCGATCTCGATCACGCGGCGCGCCCCGCGCTCGCGCTCGCGCGGGACTTCGGGCTCGCCTACGATGCCGCGGCCATCGCGCGCATCGGGCGCGACATCGAGTGCGATGCCGTGGTCTACGTGGCGAGCCTCGAGAATCATCCGCGCGCCGTCGCCCGGCTGGCCGGCGGCCGCGCGCTGTGGGGCAATTCCCCCGCCGTGCTCGAGCGAGTGCGCGACCCGGTGCGCCTCGCGCGCGCGCTGCGCGCGCGCTCTCTCCCGGCGGCCGCGGTGCGCACGGTCCCCCCTCGCGCGGCGGAGGCGCCAGCGCGCTGGCTCGTCAAGCCGCGCGCCTCGGGGGGAGGGCACGGGATCGTGCCGTGGGGGGCGGGGGGGGGGGCGCCCCCCCGGCCCCCGCGGGC
>CAMLEQ010000259.1 GCA_946479015.1 uncultured Gemmatimonadota bacterium
TCGATGATCGGCTGCGCGACGTTGGCGAAGTCGCCGAACTGCGCCTCCCAGAGCACGAGCGAATCGGCGGCGGCCACGCTGTAGCCGTACTCGAAGCCGAGCACCGCCGTCTCGGAGAGCGGCGAGTTGTAGATCTCGAACGCCCCCGTGGCCGAGGGGAGGTGCGCCAGCGGCGCGTACGTGGCGCCGGTGGACGGGTCGTGCAGCACCGCCTGGCGGTGCGAGAAGGTGCCGCGCTCGGTGTCCTGTCCGGTGACGCGGACGGAGATCCCCTGCGAGAGGAGCGACGCCCACGCGAGCGCCTCCGCATGCCCCCAGTCGATGCCGCCGGACTCACCCACCGCCGCGCGCCGGCGCTCGAGCTGCCGCGCGAGCTTGGGGATGGGGTGGAAGTCGGCGGGCCAGGTGAGCATCCGCTCGTTGAGCGCGATGAGCTGCTCCGACTTCACCACCGTGTCCAGCTGCTCGCCGTCGGTGGCGCCGCGCTGGTCCCCCGGCTCGTGGTCGGGCGCGTGCGCCGTTCCTGCCTTCACCCGGGCGTGCACCCGCTCGAACTCGCTCTGGACCTCGGCGTCCAACTGCTTCACGTCCTCCGGCGTCACGAGCCCCTCGCTCACCAGGCGCGCCCCCCACACCTCGCGCGGCGCGGGGTGGGACTTGATCGCCTCGTACAGCTTCGGCTGCGTGTACATCGGCTCGTCGGTCTCGTTGTGTCCGTGCCGCCGGTAGCCGACGAGGTCGATGAGGAAGTCCTTTCCGAAGCGCTCGCGGTAGGCGAGCGCCAGCCACACGGCGGCCGCGCACGCCTCGGCGTCGTCGCCGTTCACGTGCACGATCGGCACCTCGAACCCCTTCGCGAGATCGCTCGAGTAGTACGTCGAGCGCGCATCGCGCGGGTTGGTGGTGAACCCCACCTGGTTGTTCGCGATGATGTGGAGCGTGCCGCCGGTGGTGTAGCCGTTCAGGTGCGAGAGATTGAACGTCTCCGCCACCACCCCCTCCCCCGGGAACGCCGCGTCGCCGTGCACGAGGATGGGGAGCACGCTCGACTCGTCGAGCGTCCCCGGCGCGGCGCCGCGCACGCGCTGGAGCGCGCGCGCCACTCCCTCGACCACGGGGTTCACGAACTCGAGGTGGCTCGGGTTGGGGACGAGCATCACGTGCACCGGCTCCGCGCCCGGCAGTGCGTACTCGGTGCGGAAGCCGAGATGGTACTTCACGTCGCCCGTGTCGCTCGCCGCGTTGGAGATCGGGTGCTTCCCCTCGAACTCACCGAAGATCGTGGCGATCGGCTTGTGCAGCACGTGCGCGAGCACGTTGATCCGCCCGCGGTGCGCCATCCCGATCACCACCTCGCGCGCGCCCATCGCCGCGGCGCGCTCCACGGCGGCGTCGATCATCGGCACCAGCGCGTCCGTCCCCTCGATGGAGAAGCGCTTGTACCCCTGGTACGCCCGCCCGAGGAAGCGCTCGAGCCCATCCACCTCCGTGAGGCGGCGGAGCGCGGCCTTCTTCTCCTCCGGGGTCATGGTGCGGCGCATCTCCCCCTGCTCGATCGCGCGCCGGAACCACTCGCGCTCGGCCTCCTCCTCGATGTGCTCGAACTCGAAGCCGATGGACGACGAGTAGAGTCGCCGGAGGCGCGCGACGGCATCGGCGGCGGTGGCATCCTGGTCGAAGCCGAGCGCCGCGCCGGGGATGGTGGAGAGGTCGGCCTCGGTGATCCCGTGGAACTCGGGCTTCAGCTCCGCGGCGCCGAGCGGCGGCGAGCCGAGCGGATCGAGCTGGACATCGAGATGCCCGTACTGGCGAACCGCCTGCACGAGGCCGGCGGCGCCGGCCACCTTGCGCAGGTAGCTGGGATCGGCCGAGGGAGCACCCGCGCCGGAGAGACTGCGCGCGAAGCGGAAGAACTGGCGCCACGACTCGTCCACCGAGGACGGATCGCGGAGAAACGACTCGTACATCTCGGCGATGTACCCGTCGTTGAAGGCACTGGTGATGGGGAGGGCGGTCATGCCGGATAATTTAAGGCCCTGGCGGGGTTTGTGGGACGGGAGCACCCCGTGCCACGGTCCGTGCGGCGGCGTTCACCTTTCCTTCGGGAGGCGCAGCGTGAACTCGCTCCCCTCCCCCGGCGTGGAGGCCACGTCCACGCTTCCGCCGAGGAGCGCGGCGAGACGGCGGGAGATGTAGAGCCCCAGGCCCGTGCCGCCGTAGCGGCGCGTGAAGCCGCTCTCCAACTGGGTGAACGGCTGGAAGAGGCGCGGGAGGTCGGCGGCGGCAATGCCGATCCCCGTGTCGCGCACGGCGAGGGACACGTTGCCGCCATCGGCGGCCAGCTCGATCGTCACCGTCCCGCGCTCGGTGAACTTCACGGCGTTCGCGCCGAGGTTCACGAGGATGCGGCGGACCATCTCCATGTCCGTCCGCAGCACGACCGCCTCGTCCGGGACGTCGAGCAGGAGCTCCAGCCCCTTCTCCCGCGCGAGCGGCTCGACCACGGCGGCGGCCGCGGCGACGATCCGCTGTCCGGCGATGTGCTCGAGGCGCGGGGTGACCTCGCCGGCGTCGAGGCGGGAGAAGGTGAGGATCTCGTCGATGATCACCGTGAGCAGCTCGGCGCTGCTGCGCATGCGGTCGAGCGCGCCCCGCTGCTGCTCGGAGAGCGGGCCGAACACCTCGTCCTGGAGCAGCTCCTGGTAGCCGGTGAGCGCGGTGAGCGGCGTGCGCAGCTCGTGCGACATCACGGCCATGAACTCCCCCTTGGCGCGGTTCGCCTTCTGGAGCTGCTCGAGCAATCGGGTCTTCCACATCGCCAGCGCGGCGTGGTCGGCGATGGCCTGCGCGCGGCGCATCTCGCGCTCGGCGAACGGGGGTGCCCCGGCACGGCGCGCGAACATCAGCACGCCGAGCACCTCCTGGTGGGCGATGAGCGGAGCGCCGAGCATGCGGTGCGCCGCGTAGCCGTCGATGGCGTGGGCGAGCGTGGGGTGCTCGCGCGTGTAGTCCGCCGAGCGCAGGGGCTCGCGCCGCGCGACGACGCGCTCGGTGAGGGAGCCGGCCACGGGGAAGCGGAAGCCGCGGGCGCGCTGGCCGATCCCCGCGCCCGCCACCACCACCACCTCGCTCCCCTCGATCTGGCCGATGGAGGCGCCGGCGGCGTCGCACTGCACCATGGCCTCGCGACAGATGACGTCGAGGAGCGGGGCGAGATCCACTTCCGCCGCCAGCACGCGCGCCACCTCGCGCAGGGAGACGTTCTCCTCGATGCGCGCGGCCAGCTCCTGCTCCGAGCGCACCGTGGCGGTGACGTCGCGGAGCTGGATGCACAGCCCGGCGGCGATCCCGGCGACGCGCATCTCATGGATGGCCGCCGGATGTCCCGTCATGGGGATGCGGCAGCCGCGGCGGCGGCCATCGGCCATCGCGGCGCGCAGCAGCGTGGCGGCGCCGGGGTGCGAGAGCGGGGGGAAGGCCGACCAGAGCGACTCACCGATCGCGCGATCATCCGGCGTACCGCGGAGGCGCGCGAAGGCATCGTTGGCGTAGGTGATGATCCAGTCCGGTGCCACCACGAGGCACGCGTCGTCGAGACCATCGAGCGCGGCGGCGGCCATGGCCCCCGCCGAAGGATGGTCAACGAAACGATGCGACACGGGTATCGTACGGCACGACGTTAGAATCCGCTTCGTCGGCGGCGCGCCGCATTACCTCGGCGGTGAACGATCGTCCTAACCGTGACACCGAACCTGGCACGAAGCGGTAGTTGGCGCGTCCTCGGGGATCGCGCCGATGCAGGGGCCGGGGCGGACCGGCAGGCCGGTCTGGTGGTGCCTGGCGGCGTTGCAATTCACCGCGCGCATCGCAAAACGCCAGGGCAGAACCGGCGGGCCGCACGAGAGAAGACTTTGCAAGTCGGCGATTCACAAGGAGTTGGAAAGTAGCACTCGCGTGGCACTCCCCCTGCTTCACCGCTTGGCCGACACCACGCTTCACCGTTCGCAAGCGACGCCGCTCGCGACAACCGATCCTGGAGGATCACACCAATGCGTCTCTCTGGCAAGAAGGGCTTCACGCTGATCGAGCTTCTCATCGTGGTCGTGATCATCGGCATCCTGGCCGCGATCGCGATTCCGAAGTTCGCGAACACCAAGAACAAGGCGTACATGGCGTCGGTGAAGTCCGACCTGCGCAACCTGCAGACCGCCGAGGAGGCGTACTACTCGGACAACCAGACGTACGGCACCGAGTCGCAGATCAACTTCACGGCGAGCGCGAACAACACGCTGGCGGTGTCGAACAACAACGCGAAGGGGTACACCGCGACGATCACGAACGGCGCGCTCCCCACGGGCCAGAACTCCTGCCACGTGGACGTGGGCGCGGCCTCGGCCGACTCCACGCTGGACGGCGTGATCCAGTGCCCCTGATGCAGGGGTGAGGATGGACCCGGCGAGCGATCGCCGCGAAACGGGCCAGACCGGAATCGGTCTGGCCCGTTTCGCATCGGTAGGCCCGGGGGGAAAGGGTGGCGCGTGTCAGCCGCCTTCGTGCCGTGCGGTGAGGGTGTTCTCCACGCGCTCCGCGGTGCGGTCGTGCGGGGTGTGGAGGATGGCGATGAGGTTGCCGGACATGATCCAGCGCGGCGCGTAGATGGACGGGAGCGCCGGTCCGGTGGTGTCGATCTTCGCGGCGTCGCGCTGGCGCGCGGCGGCATTGGGGTAGAGGTAGACCTCGAGCTCGCCGTCGCCGATGCGCAGCCGGTGTCCCTGCACGCGGATCCCCGGATGGCTCGCGGGCTCCCCGGAGTCGGTGACGACGAGCCCCGCCTCGGTGAGGCGCTTCACCACCTCGTTGGTGGTCCACTCGTCGCCGGACTTCGACGAAGGGGTGGCGACGGTGGGCTCGGCGGTGGTGTCGCGCGTGCCGCGGTGGGCGGCATCGGCGCCGGAGCCGCACGCGGCGAGCGCGGCGGCGATCAGGAGCGTGGAGCGGGAGCGCACGTGTCGGACGCGGAGCGGAGCGCGCCCATCAGTCGAGGCGCGCTACGTCGGAGCGCGGCTCGCTCCACCGGAGCACGCCGTCCGGAGCGCGCACGCCTCGCGTCCCGGCGGCGGCATTGACGACGCGCGCCACGGTGGATCCGTCGAGGGTGGGAAGGTAGAGGAAGCCCGCGATCCCGTTGCGGTCCAGCAGGTGCGCTTCGTCGGGACGACGGGTGAGACTCACCGCGATGATCGGCACGGACATGAGGAGCTCGTCGCTCTCCCACTCATCGAGCGGTGCCGTGGCGAGCAGGTCGTAGTCACAGATGACGACGTCGGGGCACAGCTTTCGTGCCGCGGCGAGTCCGTCGTGGAAACCCACGACCGCCTCGCAATCGAGCCCGGCGTCGCGGAAGACGGCGCCGATGTGGTCACTCAGGAATTGATGTCTCGCGATACAGACAGCACGCATGGCATTGCCGGTGAAGCGTGAAACTCCGGCGCGCTCCCGGAAGCGGGAGCACCGAGCGAACGGCGCGCGGCAGCGGGTGCGCACCACGCCGGGCGCGGAATATACACTCCGGAACCGGCGGCGCTCCACCCGACACGGTGGAATCGTTACGTCATCGGTGGCCGGCAGAACGCCGAAAGCCCGCGCGGTGCGTGAGCGCGAGGCTCCGCGTAGTGGCGACGCGCGGGGGCGTGGCGGGGCTCCGTGTCCTGGCGTGATGCGGGCCGTAGGGTTCTCCGTGGACTGGCGCGGGCCGTGGTGGGCTCCGTGGACTGGCGCGGGCCGTGGCGGGCTCCTGGGACTGGCGTGACGCGGGGGTGTGGC